>JAAUUD010000262.1 GCA_012031655.1 Anaerolineae bacterium
TACCCGCTCGCGACGGTCCGCGGCCACGCTAGCCAGCCACAGCCAGGCCGCCTCGAGATCGGGCTGCTGCGCCACTACTTCCAGCAGCAAGGCACGCGCGGCGCTTCGCTCCCCGCGTTGCGCCAGTTCAATCGCCTGTCTCAATTGATCCTGCACGGGTTGCCTCGTTTCTGTTTCCCCTGGGACGAGTTTAGCGTGGATACGTGATGGCACCACCGGCCAGTTGTTCGGCCACGTCACGCGCCTCCAGGCGGTTGAGCCGAAAGGCGGAAGTGAGGTTGCTGACCACAGGTTGGCCCGGCCCAAAATAGCGGATCGCAACGGCGCTGGAATCCTTGGTTTGGACGTAATAGAGCGCGATGGTGGCCTGGTTGTCCTCGGTCCACTCCTGCTGGATGATGGTTAGCAGGGGGCTTAGGCGGTTGAGGGTGCCGCCGACCGTCTGCATCCAGACTTCTTGCGGCAACCAGACCTTGCGCCCATCGACCTCCAGCACATGCCGGAGCGATCCTTCCTCGTGCAGGGCACCATAAAAGCGGTAGGGCGGCCTGATGGCCACGCCGCGCAGGATCTCGCGCACGGCCTCCGGCTCTGTGAGGAAGGCTTCGCGCTCGGTGAGTTCCGCCAAACGCCACCACCCGCCCCAGACGGTTGCCTGTGCCATCAGTTCTTGCAGGTTAATCTGCCCGCTGCGTACCCCAACCGGGTTCAGCAACAGCACCATGATCTGCGCCTGGGTCAGGCGCTGCACCATCTCCGGCGGAGGCGTGCCCTGAATGCCGGTCAGGATGGCCACCCGGGGGTTGCCCTCCGCATCCAGCAGCGCAATTTCAACGCGGTCTTCCCCGATGGCTTGCTGCTCGTGGACGGTGGTCACGCCTTCCAGCAGGTTAATGGTGTGGCTTTCTTGCGTATCGCGGGTTTGCCAGGTCACCTGAACAGGCTGGCCAGCCTCCAGGGCGGCTTGCAACGCCCGCACCAACCAGCGCCCCGCCACCAGGCGCGCCACATTATCTGGCGAGCAATCGACCAGGCTCAGATGAGCGAAGTGGTGCTGCTTGATGTCGCCCATTTTGGGGACCATCTCGCCCCGACAGACCGGGCAAAAGTACTTGGCATCGCGCACCGCCTGACGGATAGGCACAGGATACCCCTGGGCATCCAGCGCCCAGCCATACATCAGTTGATGGTGCGGTGTTTTTGGCGTGTTCATACCTGCTCATCCTCGGCACCGGGACATTGTCATAAGGGTGGCCCCATGTGGTTTTTTCAGAAATACGAAAAGACCTCTTTGCGCTCATCCAGCCGTTTTTGGACCAGGTCTAGCTCGCGACGCAACCCGGCAAGCGTGCGGTTCTGGTCCATGATGTGGCTGGCCAGTGTAAAAGCCAGGATTTCATACAGCTGCATGGCCAATTGGGGGTCCGCTTCGCGCAGGTCGCGCAACCGAGACTGCGTCAGCAACAAGGCTTCGACCTCAGTTTGCGCGATTACAGTAGCGGAATGGGGTTGATCCAGCAAGAGCGAGATTTCGCCCATGGTTTGCCCGGCGTGCATGGTCGCTACGGTGATCTCCTGGCCCTGGGCATCCCGGATGATTACCCGCACCTCGCCCTTGAGGATCAGGTACATGCCGGTCGAAGGTTCGTTGGCCAGCACCACCGGCTCCCCGGCCTTATATCGCCGTGGAATGCCCGCTTTCTGGAAGCCCTCCACAACATCTGCTCGCAGCATGGTGCGTCCCTCTCTGGTCAGCTTTCTCCCTAGTGTACAACGAGTGACGTAGAAAAATTGTTAATCTGCGTAACAAGCCTGCGGAAGCGGGGCAGCGGGCCACCCGGGCGAACACGCCCCAGCTACCCAACCCGACCGGGCCGCCTGACCCTAAAGCCGAGGGTCAGGCGGCATGGGGGGCGCTTAATTGCGAAGGGGCTTGCCTGTGCTAAGCATATGCGTGACGCGGTCCATCGTTTTGGCTTCGTGCATCAAAGCCAGGATCGCCTCGCGTTCCAGGTCCAGAATGTATTGCTCTGGCACCCATTGCGGCGCGCTGAGGTCGCCGCCCGTCAGGATGTAAGCCAGGGTGTTGCCCAGGTGCTGGTCATAATCACTGGCGTAGCCGCCCGCGCGCAATTGCCAAACGCCCAGCCTGAGCACCGCCAGCGCATCGCGCCCGGCAGCGTAGATCAGGCCCGGCTCGCCGTTGGTGGCCCCTTCCTGAACCAGCGCCAGCGCGGTTTGTTTGGCCTCGTGCAGCAGGTGGTCGCGGTTCATCACGATGCGGTCCGCACGGCTCAGGAAGCCCATGCTGCGGGCCTCGAAGGCGCTCCCGCTGACTTTGGCCGTGCCGATCTGCTCAAAAATTTTCTGCAAATGCGGCAGCGGATCGGCGTTCGGGGTTTGCATCACCGGGTTCAGCAGGCGGCGGAGCAGCTCTTTGCAGCCCCCCCAGGCCGGGACCAGCCCCACGCCCAGCTCCACCAGGCCCATATAGCTTTCGGCATGGGCCACAGCCCGCCAGCCCGCCATGGCGAACTCCGCGCCCCCGCCCAGACACATCGCAAAGGGCGCGGTAACCACCGGCTTGGGCGCATAACGCAGGCGTTGCGTCACCTGCTGGCCTGCTGCAATCATCGCTTCGGCCTGGTCCCAGGCCCCGGAGCCGGCCGCCATCCCAATGAGGCCCAGGTTGGCCCCCACCGAGAAGTTATCGCCCTGGTTACCGATCACCAGGGCGTCAAAGTCGCTGTTCAGCCGCGCCAGCGCCAGGTTGGCCACCGCCACAACATCCGGGTCAATGGCGTTCATTTTGCTGTGGAATTCCAGCAGGGCCACGCCATCGCCCATATCCAGCAGGCTGGCCCCAGCCAATTGATGCACCCCCTTGCCGCTGGCCCGCAAATCCCTGATGAACACCGCGCGCGGGTCGCGTTGCAAGGGTTGGTAGCCACCGCTGCGGGGGCTGTAGCTGCCGATAACCACACCATTAGCATCCCGCTGATAGAAAGTGGCATGGCCAGAGGCCAGCATCTCGCGCACCCAGTCCGGCACGGCGAAGCCCTCGGCGCTCAGGCGCTCCACCGTCTCCGCCACACCCAACGCATCCCAGATTTCAAAGGGGCCCAGCTCGTGACCAAAGCCCCACTTCTGGGCGTTGTCGATGCTCACCAGGTCATCGGTGATCTCGCCCAGCTTCTGGGCGGCGTAGGTCATCAGGTTGGCGTGCAGGCGCCAGAGGTATTGCGCGGCGCGGTCGTCCTCGTTCAGCAAAAGCCGCAGGCGCTCGGCGGTGTCTTCCACCTTGCGGTGCTTGCCCACGCTCTCAAAGCGCGGTTTGCTGGGCGGGACGTAGTCCAGGCTGTGCAGGTCCAGGTGCCAGAATTCCTTGCCGCCATCCGCCCCCTTGACCGTTTTATAGAAACCCTGGCCGGTTTTGTTGCCCAGGTGGTTGTCTTCCAGCAAAAAGTCAAAGACGCGACGCGCCCCGGGGTGCTGGATCACCTCGCGCCAGGGGTCGTCCGGGATGGCTGCGTAGAGGTTATCCGCCACATATTTGGCCACATCCACGCCCACCACGTCGTTCAGGCGAAAGGTGCCGCTCTTGGGCCGCCCAATCACGGGGCCGGTGAGCGCGTCCACCTCTTCAACCGAAAAACCATGCTCCAGGGCATCATTCACGGCCAGCATGCCGCTGATGCTCATAAAGCGATTGCCGATGAAGTTGGGCGTATCTTTGCAAACCACGCACCCTTTGCCCAGCACCTCGGCGCCGTAGCGCAGCATAAACGCCAGCACGGCGGGGTCCGTGTTGGCGTGCGGGATGATCTCCAGCAGTTTGAGGTAGCGCGGCGGGTTAAAGAAATGCGTCCCCAGGAAGTGCCGCTGGAACTCCGGGCTGCGCCCTTCTGCAATGGCCTTGATGCTCAGGCCGGAGGTGTTGGTGCTGATGATCGCGTTTGGTTTGCGGATGGCCTCTAGCCGGGCCATGAGCGCCTGCTTGATGGGCAGTTTTTCTACAATAACCTCAATGATCCAGTCGCAATCCGCCAGGCGTTCCAGGTCATCTTCGGTGTTGCCAGGCTGGAGCAGGTCCAGGTCTTCGGGTTCAAAAAGCTGGGGTGGTTTGGCCTTGCCCAGCTTTTTGAGGTTTTCTGCCACCACCGCATCGCGCTGGCGGTCGCCGGGCTGGGTGCCGGGCGCGGGAATATCCAGGATGATGACCGGCACGCCAACCCCGGCCAGCAGCGCAGCAATTCCGCTGCCCATCGTGCCAGAGCCAATCACGCCCACTTGCTTGATTTCAAAAGGCATTTTATGCATTCTCCTCTTTCGTGAAAACGATTTTTTGCGCCCCTACTCCCCGGGTTGCAGCAACCAGGTCTGCTGGGCGGCTGCCTGGACTGCTGCCGGGCTGCTGGGCAGGGGGATATATTGCCCACTGGCCCACAACGGCATCTGGTCGGCGTAGTGGGGGCTGGCCGGGTCGCCGCTCTGCCCCAGCGAAAGCACGCCCAGCGTTCCATCCAGGTCGCCAAAGTCCACAATAAAACGCATGCTGGGCAGCCAGCTTACTTCCAGGCCCAAGGCGGCATCATAGCCGGTGGCGTTGGGGCTGGTTGCGCCGCCACTCACCCCGATCTCGCGGTTAAAGCGCTGCGTCACGGCGTCATCCGGCCAGGTCATCCAGCCCAGCGGATCGTGCCGAAAAGCGGCCAGGTGCAGGTCGGCCCAACGCCAGCCCTCGCGGTCCGGCCCCAGCGTGCCCACCACAGCATCGCGGGCGCGTTCCAGCGCCAGGGTCATCAGCAAGGCGGGGTCGCTGGTGTTTAGCGCGGCGTTTTCCCAAAGCAGGCTGCGCGACTGGACCAACTGCGAAAGCTGGTAGACCTCCAGCGCATCCCCAGCAGCCACAAAGGGCAGTTCATCGAACACCAGCGGCATCAGCGCCGCCCAGAAGGCGTTAAACAGCGCCGCCTGCGGGCTGGCGGCGTCGTTCTGGCCATCCCAGGTGCTCAACCAGGCCACCAGCTCGGCCAGCGCAGGGTCCTGATAGTCAAGCGCGGCCAGTGCAGGCAGCATGAAGTCCGCCGCTGGGTGATGATTGTCATTCTGGATGGCGGCAAAGCTTGCCGGCGTGTGTTGCTCGGTGGCCAGCAACAGCGCCTCGATGCGCGCCGCGCGGAAGCCAAAGTCAAACACAGAGGCCAGTGGATAGGGGAAATCGTCCGGTTGGGTCACCGGGTTGTTGGCGCTCACGATGAAGCCCGCCGGGGGATTAAACAGGCGCGGGTTCTCGGCAAAATCCACGTACCCCAGCCAATCATAGGCGGC
>JAAUUD010000263.1 GCA_012031655.1 Anaerolineae bacterium
CACCAGGTCGCCGGGAAAGCTCGCTGCGGCGGGCAGGCCCAGCAAGGGCACGTATAGCCCGGCGGTGAGCGCACCCGCCAGGCCCAGCACCGGCAGCAGCAGCACCCACCCCCGCGAGGTCCCCTCGGTGATGATATCTTCTTTGGCCAGCAGCTTCACCGTATCTGCAATAGGTTGATACCAGCGCGGGCCAACCCGGTTCTGGAGCCGGGCCACGCCTTTACGGTCTGCCCACATATACAGCAACCCCACCGCCAGCAGGCTTAACCCACCGGGAAAGACCAGGAGATAGGACACCAGATAAAGCTCATGCATGGGTTGCCGTCCTTTTTTGGGCGTAGAAGTCTATCCCATATTGGCGCAACTGGCCCCAGCGCAGCAGCTGATCGCCAGCCCCGGCCTGGCGCACCCGAACCGTGCGGTCGTTGCAGCTAAAGCAGGGGTCTACCCCGGCCAGGAGCAAAGGCACATCCGCGAGTTGGGCTCCCACGGCCATCACGGCCACAGAAGCGATGTTGCAGAGCGTTGGGGTGCGGATTTTCACGCGGTCTGGTGTTTCGCCGCCCTTGCTCCTGACGAAGTATAGCGCTTCGCCGCGTGGGGCTTCCACCCGCTGGATCACTTCGCCCGGGGGCACGTTACGCTTCATGCGGGTGGTCAGCTCGCCCTGGGGTAGCGTATTGAGCACCTCGCGGATCAAGCGGTAGGACTCAAAAAGCTCGCGCACGCGCACCTCGCAACGTGCGGCCAGGTCACCGGCTGTGGTGGTGATGACTTGCGGCACGTAAGCCGCATAGGCCGCATAAGGCGCGTCGGCACGCACATCGCGCCGCAGGCCAGCGGCACGCGCTGGCGGACCAATCAGCCCCAGCAGTTCGGCTTGTTGCGGCGTGCTGATGCCCACGCCGCGTGTTCGCTGCAAAAACGCGGCGTCATGCGTGACCACATTCAGGTAATGCACAGTGCGGGGATGCAAAATGTCGATGGCCTGATGAATGGACGCAGCGATTTCATCTGTGACATCGAACTTGACGCCCCCCAGGACGTTTACCGAATAGTTGACCCGGTTACCACAGAGCGCTTCCAGCGCATCCAGGATGGCTTCTCGGTCACGCCAGCTATACATGAAGAGCGTATCGAACCCGGCTTCGTGGGCGGTCACCCCCAGCCATAGCAAGTGGCTGTGGACGCGCTCCATTTCCGCGACCAGCGTGCGGATGGCCTGCGCGCGCGGCGGGGCTTCGACCCCGGCCAGGGCCTCGACAGCCAGTGCATAGGTCATGGCGTGGGTGTGGGAGCAAATCCCGCAGACGCGCTCCAGCAGATAGAGGTTCTGGTTCCAGTTGTTGGCCTCGGCGGCTTTTCGATGCCCCGATGGGCATAGCCCAGGCGCACCGAAGCCTGGACCACCGTCTCGCCCTCCACGGTCAGGTCAAAGTGGCTGGGCTCTTTGAGGGCAGGGTGCTGGGGGCCAATGGCCACCTTAAAGGTATCGGTCATGCGGTTCCCTCCAATCGGCCTGGCAGGGCAGCGTCTTTTAGCAAGGGGAAGACCTCCGGCGGCCAGTCATCCGCCAGGAAGAGCGGCCCCTGGGCCGCCAACCCCTGGACCTGTACGCCAAACATCTCGCGCAGTTCGCGCTCGAACAAGACTGCCGAGGGGATGATGCTGGTGAGGGTGGGCACCTGCGCGTTATTGCGCGGGGTCGGCAGGCGCAAGGTCAGCACCTCTGGCCCATCGCAAAAGACGTAGAGGACCTCCAGCGTGGCTTCGCCATCATCCAGCCCGATGATGGCGGAGAGGTAGCCCCAGCGCGCAGTCACCAGGGCTTGCACCGCCGCCAACAGGTTTTCCGGCAGCAACCTGAGGTCCAGTCGGTGGGGCGCGGGTTGGCTTTCTTCCAGGCTCAGGGCAGCGAGTTGCGCGCTAGGCAGGTTGGGGTTCACCATGGGGCACCGCTTCTCCTTTGAGCTTTTGCAACAGCAGGACCACCCCATTGATGATGGCTTCTGGCCGGGGTGGGCAGCCTGGCACGTAAACATCCACGGGCAGAAACGCATCGATGCCGCCCAGGGTGTTATAGCAATTGTGGAAGACCCCGCCGCCCAGCGCGCAAGCGCCCAGCGCCATGACGTAGCGCGGCTCTGGCATCTGCTGGTAGATGCGCAACAGGCGGTCCCGCGATTGGCGCGTCACTGGCCCGGTTGCGATGAGCACATCGGCATGGCGCGGGCTGCCCGCAAGCTTGACGCCAAAGCGCTCTACGTCGTAGCGCGGGGTGATGGTGGCCAGCAGTTCAATATCGCAACCGTTGCAAGAGCCGCTGTTGTAGTGCAGCACCCAGGGCGAATTGAGCCGGGCCCAGGTTTTGGCTTTTTCCAGCGCGTTCAGGATGAGGTTTTGCATCGGGGAGCCTCCTTAGCCCACCATCAACACGAACAAGATGACCACCAGCAGGCCCAGGAAGAGCATGGTCGCCAGGCCCGGGCTACCCGTGGCCATCACCAGCACACCCAGGTGCAACACCGCAAAAAAGAGCGCTACTTCAACAAAGTTCCGGTAGCCCTGCCGGGCATGGCCACCGGGCGCAACTTCTCCACTGGCGTAAATCTGGTGCTTTCCTAAGGTCGTAGGGCTTTTCTCTGTGGCCATCGTCCGCCCAATAGCCAGCAAGGCCCCAACCAACGCCATATAGATCACAAAGGCGACGGGCGGACTGACCAGCACATCCAGCATGGTATTCTCCAATCTCTTTGTTGTGGCCTGCCCTCTAAGGAACCAAGCTCAGCTTGAGGGCATCGCCTGCCGATTGCAGCACGGCATCCAGGGCACCGGGCCATAAACCAATCCCCACAATCAGCGCGGCCAAAATCACCAGGGGCGTGGCCATCGAGAAGGGCAACCTGCCCCCCGCTGCTATGGCAGGGGAGGGTTCGCGGCGATAGAGGCGGTTCACGATGGGTGCATAGTAGGCCAGCGAAAGGATGCTGTTCAGCGCGGCGATCAGAATAAGCACGGTGATGAGCGTGTTGTGCGCTGCCATGCCGCTCAGGAAAATCTGCCACTTGGACATGAAGCCTGCCAGCGGCGGCAAGCCCCCCAGCCCCAACAGCGCAACGGTCAACGCGAGCGCGACCAGTGGATAGCGCCGCGCCGCCCCGCTGAGGTCATCCAGTTCCAGCGGCCTTTGCCCGGCATGGGCCATATGCAGCCCATACATCAGCGCCCCCACCGCCAGAAAGGCCAGCCCTTTCATCAGGCCGTGGCTCAGCAAATGGAACAGCCCGCCTTCCAGGCCCGCCGCCTGCCCCGTGTAGATGCCGATGCCCAGCCCCAGCACGATGTAGCCCATGTGCGCCACGCTGGAATAAGCCAGCAACCGCTTGATTTTCCGCTGGCGCAAGGCCAAAAAGTTGCCTGCCACGATGTTCAGCAGGGCAAAGGCCATCAGCAGGGTGCCCCAGGTCGCGGCATCGTTCGCCAGGCTGCCCAGCGCCCGCAAAAGCGCGATCAGGCCGCCTTCGATCACCACCCCAGAGAGCATGGCACTGATGCCGCTGGGGGCCTGCGAATGGGCATCCGGCAGCCAGGTGTGCAGGGGCACCAGGGCCACCTTCACCCCAAAGCCAACCACAAAGCAGGCCCCCGCCACCCGCAACAGGGCGCTCAGGTCGCCTTCTGCGGCACTCAGTTCAGAGAGTGTCAGCGTGCCACGCTCCAGCAAAACCAGCGCAATGCCCGCCAGGATCAGCGTTGAAGCGGCGGCGCTCTGCACCAGGTATTTCAGCGTGGCTTCCAACGAGGTTGCTGGTTGTGGTAAAAGGCAACCAGCATGTACGAAGCCACCGCCATGGCCTCGAACCAGAGCCACAAATTAAACAGATCGCCTGCGTGCACCAGGCCAATCAGCACGCCGATCATCGTTAGCAGGAGGACGTCGTATTTCTCCTGGCCTTCATCCTGGGCGATATACGCCCGGCTAAAGACCATCACTGCCGTTCCCAGCCCCAGCACCAGCCCCGTCATGAGTTGGCTCAGGCCATCCTGCCTGAAGGCCACTTCTTGCACCATAACGACCTTGGCACCACTGCTCAGCGAGGCGATAAAAAAAACCAGGCCCCGCCCAGGCCGCCCAATGATCCCCCAAAAGGCCCAGCCCGGACCTAGCTGGCGCGAGATGAGATAGACCAGCGGCGCGGCGCCTAACAGCAGGGCAATCAGGGCGAAGAGGGTGTTCATGCGGCACCTCCGAGGAGGACTGCCAGCAGCACGACCGCAAACGCAACCGCCACACCGACCAGATTCCAGTTGAGCTGACCGGTTTGGGAGAGGGCAAACACGGCGGCTAGGCGCTGGCTGCCGGCAACAAGGCCCGCATTCACCCAGCCAAAGCCAAAGTCGCTGTGCAAAAGCCGCGCAAAGAAGCCGGGCGCGGGGCGCGCCTGGCGCCAGGGTGCCGAGATCAACCACAGCGCCGCCCCCGCCCCCACCAGGCCCACGGTTAGCCAGGTCCCGGTGGTCAGGAGTGTATCGCGCAGCAGCGCTCCCAGGCTCAGCACCTCGACCAGGTGAACGGGCAGGGTAGCGTGCATCAGGTGGCTGAGGGCCCCGCCAACACCCAACTTGAGAGCGCGCCCATCGCCAGCCCACCCAAGGCCAGGCGTATCGGTCCATTCGGGGGGGGTGGATGGTGCTGGGTCAGGGGTTCGGCCAGGAAGACCAGCCAGACCATCCGCAGGGTGTAGAGCGCGGTTAAACCGACCCCCAGCAGCAAACCGTAGTAGGCAAGGGGCTGGTGATGATGGGCGGCCTCCAGAATGTGCTCTTTGCTCCAGAAGCCATTCAGGCAGGGCACCCCGGCCAGCGCCAGCGCGCGCGCGGCGCGTCCACTCGTCGCCGCTGTCCAGCATGGGCAAAATGGTATCGACGGCGCGCAGGTCGCCAATACGGGCGAGCGCGTTAATCGAAATCTCCCGCAGGCGCTGTCGGCGTCATCCAGCACGGTGATAAGCGGCTCAACGGCGCTGTCGTCGCCAATGTGACCGAGTGCCTCAGCAGCGGCACCTTGCAGCGTTTCGCTGGCGATCATCATCATGTCAATAAACGTGGGCACCATGCGTGTATCGTGGGTGCGCCCAATCAGCCGGATGACGAGTGCGCGTTGGTGCTCGCTCAGGTCGCTGCGATCCAGCGCCGCAATCAGCATGTCGGCAGCGGCGGTGTTGCCCGGCTCGATCATGTCAAAAAGCCCGTTGCGCAGGCGCATCCCAATGTCCAGCGTCATCAGCTTCCA
>JAAUUD010000264.1 GCA_012031655.1 Anaerolineae bacterium
GCATCCTCAACATAAATCGGCGCTTCGGCGGTGCTGTCGATCTCCTCCGTGGCCACGAGTTGCACATCTTCCTGAACATCGTCCGGTAGGGCGCGGGCGGCTTCTACCCAGCGCCGAAAGAGCTTGTAGGCCGGGTGTTTTTCGATGAACAGCGCCCCAAAGTTGACCTCAAAATGGGCCAGCTTGGCGCGTTTGTCCAGGGTGGCGTCGGTGTGGGTGCGCAGCATAGCGCGGTACTGGTCTCGCCAGATGCGCACCTGACGGCTGGCATCGGCGCCCAGCGTGGCTTCCGAAATATCCATAATCTGATCCAGGGCGCGCAGCACAGCGCTGTCTGGCGTGAGGCTGGCGGTCATCGTGGCCTGCTCGATGACCTGGCGCTTTTCTGCCAGTTCGGCGGCGCGTTCGCGGTAAGGGCGCAGCCAGCCGCGCAGGGCGTCCAGCTGCATCCCGCCGCTCTGTTCGGCCTCGCCCAACAGGCTCAGTGCTTCATCAAAACTAATGCGTGCGGCGCGGAAGTCGCCATCTGACCACTGGCCCAGCGCGCTTTCGAGCAGGTCCAGTGCCTGGCGCGCTTCCTTGAGCCAGGCATCGGCCAGTGGTGCGTTGAGCGCCTGCCGCGTCCGGTGGATTTCGGAAAAATCGCGTAGGGCGTTGAGGGCGGCTTCGGCACGCAACACCAGTTTGCGGCGGGTCAGGGCGGTGTCAAAGGCGGAGAAGAGCGGGTGTGTTTGCCAATTGGACTGCACGTTCAGGGCGGCTTCGCGCCAGAAGTCTGCCTCTTCGAGTTGCTCTTCGTACAGGGCCAGCACGCCGCGCAGCACATAAAGCATAAAAAGGGCGCGGTATCCGGCAGAGCTGCTGCCCTTGAGCGTGGCCACAATGCCCAACCGCATCGCTTTGAGGTAGGTTTCTTCGCTTTTCATCTGCTGGCTAAAGCGCTCGAAGTCCACAACCTCGCCCGGCAGAAACAGCGCGTAGGTTTCGCGCTCGCTGCGGTCGGTCAGGGGGTTGTCGCTCACGTTGCCGTTGTTCAGCCAGCGTGTGCTGATCTCACCGAGCCGCAGCAGGCGCTCGGCAGCGGTGCGTTCCCCATCAGTCTGGGCGAGTTCAAAGGCGCGTTGGGCGGCTTCCATGGATCGCCCCCCCTGGCCCTGGTCCCAGGCGGCGTAGCCTTTCACCAGCGCGTCAGCCAGCGGCGCATTGGGGCTGAACTTCTCCATCACGCTGCCTTCTTTGATGAAGTGTGCCGTTTGCCCGAACCAATCTGCCACGGCAGCGTTATAGGGGCGCACCTGTTCCACGAGTTTCTCTAGCTGTTTGAGGACCGGACGTTGCTGCCCCTGTGTGAGCATATCGCCAATCGCCAGCCAGCCCGTTTCGGTCTCGTGGAGGGCGGTTTGCATCTCTGCCAGGGCGGGGTCGCTGATTTCGTGAGCGAGCTGGGCCAGCCGCGCTTGCGAACTGGCAAACCAGCCCGCCAAGGCTTCGAAGGCCTGGCTATTGGGCCGGAAGGCGCTCACCTGGCGGACTTCGGCGCGCAACCCCGCCAGGGCGGCGTGCAGTGTGGTGAGGTCCGTGGCGTCGGGGTCGATGGCCTGGGCGTCTTCCAGGGCGGCGCTGGCGGCTTCGGGCTGGCTAAGGGCGTTGCGTGCGACCTGGCGCAGGTGCTCCAGCAAGCGTTGGGCGGTTGCGGCGGCGTTTTCCAGGCTGGGCAGGATGGCCCCCAGGCTGCGTTCGTCTGTTTGGGCTTCCAGCGCGCTGTGCAGGTCCGCCAGGCGGATGATCAGCTTGCGATAACGCTCGCTGGCGCTGGTCAGGCTCAGCGGGGCGCCCCGGGCGCAGGCCAGCTTCCACGGCCTGGGCATCATCCATCAACTGCGGGCGATGGTGGAGCACTTCCTGACGCAAGCGGGCCAGGTGTGGGCGCAATAGCGCAACCTCTGGCGCCAGGCTGATGAGCCGTTCGGCCAGCAACAAGCGCTCCTGGCGCTGGTCCTGCCCGGTGAGCAACTGCCGTGCTGCCTGTTGTGCTTCGCCCCGGGCCAGCGCCGCCAGCACCCCATCAAAAGCCTGCGGCAAGCGCTGCTGACCAGCGGCTTGCAGCACCTCCGCTGCCGCAATTTGCAGGTGAACCTGCTGCGCCAGCGTCCCTTCGGCACGGGGCAGCAGCGCCTCCAGCAAGGGGATAGCACGCCCCCAGTTGCCCACATCCAGGTAAATCTGCGCGGCTTCGAGGTCGGTTTGCAGGGCGAGTTGTTCCAGGCGGCGCTCGATTTCGCTTTGGATTTGCCGGGCAGGGGGGTAGCCAGGGTCCGGTTGTAGCGCCTCGTTGATCTCTAGCAGCAGCATTTCCAGCAGCTTTTGGCTGGCATTGACCGTCAGTTGTTCCTGCACGGCCTGCACGCTGGCGTTGCGCGCCTGTTCCAGCGGAGCACGAACCTCTGCCAGGGCGCTCCGCAGGGCACGGATGGAGGCAAAGCGCCCGCCACGGGTATCTGGGTGGGTGGCGCGGGTGATGACCTCCTGAATGCGGACAGGCACTGGCCCATGAAAGCGCACCTGATAGCCCTGGTCGGCGTCGTGGTGGCTATCCAGCCGTGCCCCCCTGGTAAAGGAAGTAGAGCAGCTCGCCCACCTGGTAAACATCGGTTGCGGGCGTGATGTTGGCCGGGTGCGCGGGATCGTCCAGAAACACCGCGTTGCCCCAGTCAATGAGCTTCAAGCGGTAGGCGTCTCGATCCCAGAACAGGTGCTTGGCGTCTACATCGTTATAGACCACCTGTTGCTCGTGGGCCAGGTTCAGCAGGTCCAGCAGGCGGTCCACCAGCAGCAGCGTTTCCAGCTCTGGCAGGCGGTTGTTCTGCGGGGCCAGCGCCAGCACCCATTCCCCGATGATCTCGCCTGGGCGCGGTCCATCACAATGTAGGTGTAGGAATGGCCACCGCGCGGAAGGTGCGCTGCCGCGTAGCTCTGTGAGCACCGGATGACCGCTCAGGCGCTCCAGGGCGCGTTTTTCGTTCAGGATGCTGATTTCCTGCGCAGCGCGCCATGGGGGGGCATCTTGCGGGGCGGGGCGCTTGATGACCACCGGGCGGTCCTCGGCCTGGGTATCATAAGCGCGCAACGTCTCGCCGGAGCGCCCGCGCGGATAGATGGTGTCGTAGCGATAGCGGTTATCAAACAAGCTTGCCATGCGGTTGTCCTTCAGACCGCCTCTATTGTACGCGAAAAGGGCAGCCAGCCTCAAACGCCGGATTATCCAGGTCGCGGTAGGTCAATCAGCTACCCTCATCCTGAACGCGTAGCTTCAGGTTCAGTTCCTCGAGCGAAAGGTTGCTCTGGCGCAAGCGTTGGGCCATCACGCGCAGCATATCCGCCGCAATGCCGGGGTCATCTGCCAGGGCATCGTCCAGCGCATCGCGGCTGAGCACCAGCAACAGGCCATCGCTGCGGGCGAGAGCATCCGCCGAGCGCGGCCCGGCGTCGAACAGGCTGATTTCCCCTAGCACGTCTCCCGCCTGCCGAGTTGCCAGCACCAGGCCGGGTTGGTCCGGGCCACCCGCCAGCTGAATTTCGACACGGCCTTCTACGATGACTAGCAGGCTGTCGCCAGGGCGCCCTGGCGCAGCAGCATTTCATCCTGCACGAAAGGTTGCTCCTGGCAGAGACGGGCCACTGTACGCAATTGATCCAGCCGCAACTGCTGAAAAAACGAGACATTCCGCAAGAATAGCATCCGTTCCAGCGTAGAAAGCATGGTGGCGAAGTCCTCCGGGGGCTGTGGCAAATGGCGCGAGAGCAGAAAATCGGAGCGCTGAGCCAGGTGTGGGCCGTACTGCTGCGCCACAGCAATCAGGCGAGCAGCCTCGCGGATGGCATCGTGAGGGCTGCGCTGGCCAGTGTGCAGCACCCGGATGACCTGCTCCGTCTGGGTGATCTGGTCAAAGGTGGCGGGGGGAAGCGCCGTGAGTGCATACAGCGCAAAGAGCGGTAACCAGGGGTCTTCCTGGTCCAGCAACAGCGCTACGGCCTGGCTTGCGCTCAGCTGCGGCGTGGTTGTGGCGTCTGCCTGCACCTGGCTCGGCCAGCCCTGCCCATAGGCAGTGGTCAGGTAGCGGTTGATGAGGCGCTCCAGGCGGCGGTGCTGGTTGGCGACTTCCAGCAATAAAGGGCGCAAGGTGGCTTGCGGAAAGCCTGCCAGGGCCTGCTGAATGGCGACCAGCAAGGCCAGTTGCCGCTGACCCTGCGGGAGCTCTTGCGCAGCATAGGCGCGGGCGGCGTGCGGGCTTAGGCGTGCCAGGGCAATCAACAATTGCCAGCGCTGGCTCATTGGGAAAACTGCTGGCTGGGCCGCAGGCTGGCTAGCTGGCGCCGAATCGCCTGGATGGCCCGGCGCCGATGAACGCGCAGGTGCCCCACCGCCGCCCCTGCTACGGTGGGGCTAGGGTCCTGCAACGCCTGGATGAGTGCTGCAAAGTCTGCGCCAGGCAGCGCAGCCAGGCGAACGCGCACCGCTGGGTCTGCCAGAAAGCGCGCCATCTCCAGCGGCAGGCGTCGTTCGCCATCACGGCTCTGGCTGCCTTGGATCAAGGCGGAGATGGCCAGGGCACGGGTGGGGGCATGGCCGGCGCGGGAAAGCCAGTTGAGTTGGGCAGCGGCGGCTTGAGCCAGGCGTGGCGCAGGGTGTTGGAGCAGCAGCTGCGCCGCCAGGGTGCTGGTGCTGGGGTCCGGGTGGATGAGTTCCAGCGCTACACGGTAGCTATCCAGCCATTCTGGCGCCTGGGCCGAGAGGTGCAAAGCAGCGTGCCGCACCTCCGGGGCCGGACTGGTCAGCGCCTCGGTCACCATCTCGCGCAGGGCGCTTCGGCGGCGCTGGTTGGCCCAACTCAGCGCGATCTGTTCCAGAAATTCGGCTTGTAGTGCGGGTGGAAGTTCAGCCCAGCGGGCCTGAATCGCCTCAAAACCGGTCTGTGAACCCAGTTCGGCCAGGGCTTGCGCCACCAGCAATAGGCGGCGGTCGGTGTTGGGGAGCCGCTCCAGGTGTAGCAGCAGGCGGCTTCGGTGCGGCAGGTCGGCCAGCCATTCGCTGCTCAGGGCCTGATAGCGGCCTTGCTGGAGCGCCACATGTATTTGCCGCGTATGCTGCCGGGCCGCGATCACCTGGAACGCCGCCAGGCTGAGGGTGCACAGGAGGATCAGCAGCAGCGCGCCGGGGGGCGCCTGAACGTGGCATGAGGAGCACGGCTGCGCCAGCCAGGCCCCAGCCCAGCG
>JAAUUD010000014.1 GCA_012031655.1 Anaerolineae bacterium
CGCCACGCCAACCCCCTCACCCGAACGCTTGGCGGTGGGCACACCGCTCGCCACGGGCACCGTGGAGGACTTTACCCCGACCCCCGGCAACGACGGAACCCCTATTCGCTTCACGGCAGAGCCGGAAGGGGCCAATGTGGGCACCCCCATTCCAGGGGGAGCTGCGGATGCAACCGAAGTGGTGCAGGTGACGACGCCGCAGGCCAATGTCACAGCCCAATCGGTGGGGGGGTCGCCTGCGCCTTTTGCCACGGTAACGCCTCTGCCAACGATTGCGCCCATCGGGGCCGCCAATCCGCCCAACTTTAGCGCTATTCCGGGGACTGCCCTGGTCGCCAACCCGAATGCCTCGGTTGTGGAGGTGGGAAGCGCCGCTGTGGGGAACGTGGTGTTTGATGTTTCCAGCGCAGGACAGGTCGGCTATTTCGGGCTGGATGGCCTGCTCTACGTGAATAACCAGGTGGTGAACTTTGCGCCGTCGGGTGCCCTGCCGCCAGACCAGCGCATTCGTGATATGGAGTGGAGCCCAGGTGGCGGCGTGTTGGCGTTCGTCGCAGAAACGCCAGTCCAGAACGATTTTGCGGGCATCTGGCTCTACGACACCAGCAGCGGGGCGCCCGACAAATCTTCCGCAATAGCAATCCAATTGTGGAGCGGGTCGATTGGGCGCCCGATGGTGTGCACCTCTTGCTGACCCTGCGCGGCAACGGCTACGAAGTCGCCATCGTGAACAGCCGCGAAATGACGGTGGATAGCTTCTTCTGGCGTCATCCCTACCAGGATATTACCCTGCTGGGTGGGAGCGCCTGGTTGATCGTCAGTGGGCGGACCTCCAGCGGCGGTTATGGACTGGCGCGCATCCTGGCCAGCGACCAGAACCAGGTAGAAGCATTCGACATGGCTGCTTTTGGCGTGCCCGTGGTGCGTGCCGCAGCAGAAATCGGTGGTGGGACCATTGCGTTTGTGGGGGCAACCGGCGAAGGCGCGCCCTACCAGTTCTATCTCTAACGCGCCGGTCGGGGCACCCGTGCCTGTTTCCGAGCCGCTCAATGGCCGTCTGATAGACTGGGAATGGAACACAGCCCACAGCCGCTTGATCCTGACGCTGGAAGATGGTGCGCGGCGCTTCTGGAGCCTGGGCACCGATGGCAGCGTACGGAACATCACGCCTGGCGGCCCCAGCCGCTACGCCGAATGGCAATAGATCAGCGGCCCTTTGAGAAACATGAGAAAAGGATTAAACTAAAGCCTATAGTTTTTTGGAGAAGCGCCCATGAACATCACAGAACGGGTTGAAAATGAGATTACCATCTTTGCCCTGGATGGCCGAGTAGACAGCGAAGGAGCGGTTGATCTGGACCTGGCCCTGCAAACTGCCGTCAGTGAGGGCAAGTACCGGATGATCCTGGACATGAGCAACGTCAAGTACATCAACAGCGCGGGGCTACGCACCCTGGCGGATGTCCTGACGCGCAATAAGGAAGAAGGCGGCGACCTCAAGCTGGCGGCGCTTAGCCCCAAAGTGTTGCGGGTGATGCAGATCATCGGCTTTGATAAGTTCTTTTCTATTTACAAGACCCTGGCCGAGGCCAAGGCAGCGTTTGCCTAGGCTGCGGTCAGATGCTCATGCAAAATCCATTTCATCCCCTGGCGCCGCCGGATGACCCCACGCTTTTCTTCGGGCGGCGCGAGGCGCTGGCATTCTTACGCCAGCACCTGGTCGGCGCGCACAACACGCATGCAATGCTCATCTTTGGCCGCCTGGGGATGGCAAAACGGCTTTGCTACATCAAGCGCCTTTTCTGGTGGATGAACGCTACGTTTGCGTCTATGTGCCGCTAGAGCCAACCATCCTCCAGAGCGAACGTGCCTTGCTGCAATGGTTGGCGGAGCGGGTTGTGGCTCAGATGGAGACCATTGGCGCCAGCACCTATCGTGTGCCCCCTTTTCCAGAGGATGCAGTCAATGCAGAGGCTCTGCAGAACTGGTTCGCGATGGATTTTCTGGATGTGGCTTTGACGGCCATCCGGCGCGATCGTTACCTGTTGCTGATGCTGGATGACCTGCACCTGGCCTATGATGCCATGGATGCAGGCTTGTTGGCGCCGGGCTTTATGGAGTGGTTGGGGCAACTGCTGGCCCAGCACGAACGCCTGGATATTCTGGCAGCCCTGGATGTGCGCTACGAAGCCCGCAGCCTGGCCGATGCCCCCCTGAGCAACGTGCTGATGCGCTTGCGGCTAGACCCTCTGGCGCCGGAAGAGGCCCAACAACTGACGACCGCGCCCGTGAGCCAACGCTACACCTATAGCCCAGCGGCGCTGGAACGCATCCTGGAACTGGCCGGTGGCAATCCGTTTTTGCTGCACTCGTTGTGCCGCCTGGTTTACCGCATGTGGGAAGAAAACCAGAGCATGCAGCAGATTGACATGCGCTTTCTGGAAGCCATCCACCCGGCGGCACTGGAAGAAGCCGGTGAGGTGGCGGAACCCGTCTGGAACCATGCCACGCCTGCGGAGCGATTGGTGCTCCAGGCGCTGTTGCGCTTGCAGGCGGGCACCAATGGCCACTCCGTGAGTGTGGCCAACCTGGAACGCGAGCTGGCAGCCCCTCCCGCACAGTTGGAGGCAGCCCAGGTGCGCCCCTTGCTGCGCGGCCTGGAGTTTGCCAGCGTGATCACGCTCACAGAGGACGGCGGGTATCGTTTTGTGGCCCCGCTGGAAGCTGAATGGTTGAGCGCCAATACGCAACCGCTGGCACCGGTGCGGGCACGCGTGGGGCTTTCCCCGGTGCGCTGGGCCGGGCTGGCGGGCATCTTGCTGGTGATCCTGCTGATTGCCGGAGTGTTGCTCTCTGGCGTGCTGGAGGAGGGCGGCGCATCTGGCGTGGACTCCGATGCCCCACCCACGCTGACCCTGGACCCACCCGCCAGCCCCAGCGCCTTGCCCGATTAAGCCAGGCTATTCTGCCGCAACCAGGCGCAGGCTCAGCTGGACGCGCAAATAGCCAAGTGCATCCACCTGGTTGTAGAGCGCCAGGCTCTCGAAGCGCGCCAGGTAAGCCAGCACATCCTCCAGCAGCGGGATCTCTTCTTCCCCGGTGGCGATGAACTCCTCCAGGAGTGCCGTGATGCCTTTCAGGTTCACATAGGTGATGTGCTCTGTCCCTGCCGGGCGTCCTGCCCAGATGCGTTCCCAGTTGCGGTCGGTGCTGAGATTGCGCCCGCTGATGGCGCGTGTGCTGCGTTCGGCTCCGCTATCGGTGCTCAGATAAAAGCGCCCTTCCAGGCTGCCCAGGCCCAGCGGCAGCAAGATATCCTCCAGGGCTTCTACCCGAAAGCGCGGCGCCGCCAGGGAACTCCCCAGGCTTTCCACTTCCAAGCCCAGGGCCTCTAACGCCGCGAGCACAGTGAGCACTGTCGCGGTGAGCAGCGCCTGGTCCGCTGGGGCCAGCAGCAAGCCAGCTTCTAGTGGTGCGCCAAACAGGTCGTAGAGGTCGCCCCGCCCATAGCCCGCATAAAGGGCATAGGTGCCTTCCAGCAGTGGTAATGTATCCTCCTGAAGATCGATGCCAAGCAGCGACTCAAACCCGTCTTCGAGGTTCAACAGACCGCCGAACAGCGATTCGTTGAGTGCATCCAGCCCGGCTTGGGCGGTCAGGTTAAAGTCAACGCCGCTGTCCACAAACAAAGCGCCGGTTGGCACACCCTCCACGGCGCTTTGTTCCAAAGGGGCAGCATCCGGCAGCAAGGTTCCCTCAGCATCCAGAAAAGCTTCCAGGCTTAGCCCCTCGGCCTGGACCTCCAGCGCCAGGCCGCCGCCAAATGTCCCATCCCATAGCCAGAACAGCGGCGCTGCCCCAACCCGGCTCCGCGCCACCTGAAACTCGCGCACATCGGCCAATACGCTACGCCCATCCATTTGAAGGCTATTAGTGATGCGTTCTGCGCCTTGTTCGCTGGTGATGATGAGGTAACCGGGCAAGCGTTGGATGCTCCACCCCACCCGCCCCTGCTCGCGGGTCCACTGTCGCAGGTCTTCAGACTGGCTATAGCGCCAGTTTCCACCAGGCGCCACCTGTTGCAACACATAAACATCGGCGGCTTGCTCGTCGCGCACATTAAAGATCAGCGCGCCAGTCGGCAACAGGCTCACGCGGCCACCCCGCCCACGCGCCGGGAACGCGCCAAAAGCCACCCGCTCCCCAATCCAGGGCGCAAAATCGGTGTCCGCAAAAAGGGCTGCACCGACGGCGTGGCGGCTTGTTCCGGCAGGAGCAAGGTCAACAGGGTATCGAGTTGGTCCGGCAGGGTAGCCCCTGCAATTTCAAAGTAGAACAGCGTATCACCCGGCAGCACCCGCGCAGGCGCATTGCCTGGCAATTCAGGGGGGTCCTGTGCATAGACGGTTACCACCTGGCCCACCAGGGGCAGCACCAGGCTAAACACGAGCAAGAAAATCAGGAGCTTTCGCATGGGGTTTCCTTCCCTCCGCATAAAGCAGGGCTTTTGCTAACGTGTGACCAGGCTCACCAGACCCGCTTGTTCATTAAATATATAGAGCGTCCCGGCGGAATCTGCCACTAAATCGGTCTGGGTGCCATCCGCAAGGCTCACCCGATAGCTACCCGATGGGACCAACCCGGTGAGCAGCAGTTGATTTACACCGGGCTGCACTTGCAGGCTGGCCTGAGAAAGATTGCCGGGGTCGTCATCGAACATGACCTGCCACGCCCCCCAGGCTACCCCCACCATCCCCTGCCCCTGGACCCAGGTCCAGCGGGGGGGCAAAAGCGCTGTAGCGGTATCTGCAACCAGCAGAGTCAGGAAGAAGTGCTCGGTGCTGGTGGTGGGCTGGCGAGGCGTGAACTGCACCCGATAGGCACCGTGGTCGCGGCTTTCGGTGGCGTTGTAGCGTGGGGGCAGGGTTTCGCCCGCTACCTGATAGCCCTCGATGACTTCGAGCGTGTTTTGTGGCGCCACACCCGCCAGGAAAAGCTGAGATTCCCCACCCAGCACGCGCCACCAACTTTCGCCTAAGGGCGTGGGCGGGGCATCCAGATGCAGCAGCGCAAAGGGGACAAACTCCGGTTGCGTGGTGCGGACCCGGTCGTAAATGACCAGGCTACTGGGGCGGATGAACACCCACTCTCGCAGCACCTCTTGCACCTTGGGGCGGTTGATGGGCGAGGTATGTCCCGGGCTGTTATACGCGGCGGTGAGGTCCGCCCGCAGGTAGTTCAGGCGGCCTTCTTCCGCATAGCGCAGGATGTCGCTGGTTTCGTAGGTTGCGGCGCTTTCGGCCCGGAAGAAGGGGTTGATGCCTCGTCCGCCGCGTGCATCAATGGCGCGCTGACCACAGTCATTCAGCCAGGCGTTGCGTTCTGTGTTGGGGCGGATGTTGTCGAAGGTCTCCGAAATATCGCAGACCAGAAGCGTATTGGCGGCCACCGTCCGCGCGTGATAGTTTGCGTCGTGGTCGCTGCCGAGGCCGGAATAGACGCCGCTACGCGTGAGGAGGTCTGCGCCTGCTCGCCATAAGGTGAGGTTGCCCTGATCGTAGAACTGGCGCAGGGCGTAGCGGTCGCCTGCATTGAAGCTCAGCCAGGTGGCGTTCCGGTCCAGATTGCCCGAGGCATCTGCCCAGGCCGACCGCAGGAACATATGCCCGGTTTCGGGCGTGATCCATAACAAGCGGTCGGGCGGGCTACCCGTCGCGCCAGGGTCGCGCCACAGGAATTCCTCGACTGCCATCCAGCCTTGCAGCGCGGCATCTTCCGTTTGGTTCCATAGCCAGTTCTGCCAAGCGGCGGCGGGTGCTCCAGGGATGAGGGCCGCCAGTAGCAGGTCTTGTGCGCGGGCAAGCAGCGCGGTTTCGCTGGTGCGGGCGGTGTCTCCGATAATGGTCGGATAGCTCAGGCCGGGTAGCCCCTGGGGCTGACCTGCCAGCCGCTGGATGCCCGGTTGGCTGGCGAAAAGGGTATACGCAAGGCGATCAGCCCACCAGTCTGTATTATCCAGGTAGTTTTCGCCAAAGGCGGTCCACCAGGCGGCCAGGGTTTGGATGCTGGCCCAATGTGCCTGGGCGCCGTAGCCAATCCCTTCGGCCCAGGCGCCGCCGGGTTGGCTATCTAGCGTGGGCAACAACCAGTTGGTGAAGAGCAAGCGGGCGTAATCCAACCATTCCGAAGCGCTGCTGTGTTCCCCCCAAAGCGCGATGGCCGTCGCGGTGATGGCCCACAGCATCTCCAGCGCCACATGATCATAGCTGGCGAAACGGTAGGTGCCATCTGGCATGGCCACATAAGCGCCATCCGCAGCGCGGGCAGGGTCGTTGAGCAGGGTCATCGCACGGGCGAGCAGACCAATAATGGGTTGGCGGTCGCCTTCAGGCAAGGTCGGAATCAGCCAATCGAAGCCTACTGCCAGCCCGGCGATCTGCTGCGCCAAGCGGCTGTCCCAGGGGGCATCGCTGGCTAGCGCGGGGTGGCTTTGCACCGCCACAAAATTTTGTAGGAGGCTATCGCGCCCGCGTTGAGCGTAGTCTGCATCGCCTGTCACCCAATAGGCCACAGCCAACGCCCGCGTCACTTGCTCCGGGTAGGTAACCTGATCCTGTTCGGGGCCATCGCTTTCCACATAACGCAGCAGCGCTTCCCAGGTCGCGGCACCAGCGGTAGCGCGGGGAATCAGAATCGATTGGAGGGCGTTCTGGGTTAGCAGCAAGCGAGGCCGTTCAGTGGTGGAGGCTGCGCGGGGCAGGGCTGGCTCTGGCCCGTTCTGCGCCCCAACCCGCGCCCATCCACGGGGCGTCAGCAGAAGCACCAGGCAGAGCAAAAGAACCAGCCTGCGCAGCATGGGCGTTAGGTCTGGGCCGGGGTGGCCCGGCTCAAGACGTTCATGCGTGCCATGTATTGCTTTCCGGCGTAGGTCACCATCTCGCCCAGATCAATCCCGAAAGGGATTTCCGGCAAAAAGGGGTCAAAGACCTCCACAAAAATGCCTTGCGCCACAGGCAACAGACGGTTGATCCGCTCCTGAGTCGGTGCCTGGAGTTCTGGTGCTTCTTCGATCAGGCGCGAGAGCAGGTGCAGCCCAAAGGCGATGTGGCGGGCTTCGTCGCGCTGGACCAACTCCAGCCCACGGATGAGGCCCGGCATCAGGTTACGGTTGCGCAAGGCGGTGAAGATGCCAAAGTAGCCGGTTTCGGCCAGCACCCCTTCGATGATCATGTGATAGGTGGCCACGGCCTGCGCCTGCGCCGCCCGCGAGTGGTCCGTCAACAGGGCATTCAGCGCGCTGCTAAGCTCTTGCTCAAACAACACGCGGTAATTCTCCCCAGTGATCTCAGAAAGGTCCTGCACCTCGCCTACCACTGTTTCCAGCACCGCAGCAAAAAACTCAACATGCTTGCTTTCTTCAAAAAGCTGCGTCGTCAGGAACATTTCTTCTTCCAGGTGCTGCCCGGAATGGCGCAAGGCCACCAGCAAGGGCGCAAGGTCATGCGTGACGTACGTTTCGCCACCCAGAAAGAGGCTCAGCGAACGCTTGATGAGCGCTTGCTGGCGCTCGTCCATCCCCGCCCAATCGGTTTTGTCCTGGGTAAAGTCCAGGTCGCGCGGGTCCCACATCAGTTTTTTGGCTTTATGATAATCACGCAGGGGCAGCAGATCAGGATTTAAGTACACGAGATGGCTCCTTGGCTCGGTATCAAGAGGGTTCAGAACGGGATGTCGTCGTCGTAGAGGTCTGGCACGGTGAGCGTATCCATCGCGTGGAGCGGTTCCAGGCGCAGCCAGGTTCGCCCAACCCGAAACAAATCGCCCGGTTTGAGTGGCAACTGATCCGTAACGCGCTGCTTCTCCACAAAAGTGCCATTCCGGCTGTTGAGGTCTTCTAGCCAGAAGTGCTCGCCGTCGAAGGTCAGTTGCGCGTGGATGCGCGAGACCTGGCTGTCGTAGGTCAGGCACACGTCGCATGTTTCCCGTCGCCCAAACGAGAGCTTGAGTTGTTCGGCCTGGGGCGGGGTCTCAAAGCGCGCGGTTTCGCCATCGCGCGGGCCGCTCATAAAGGTCAGGGCAATGTAGGCTGGCAGCGACATGGCTAACCCCTCCATTCTATTCGCTCAGGCTCTCAAGCAGGCGCTGAACTTCCTGAAGTTTTTGCCGGGTTGGCTCGTGGTCCTGGCGGATGGTCAGGCCGCGTTGCCAGATAGCGACGGCTTCGGCATAGCGCCCCAGCTGAAACAAGGCTTCGCCCCGATTATACCAGAACCACACGTCCCCAGGCGCATCCAGCGTGGCATTGGTATAGGACTGCAAGGCCGCTTCCCAATCATCTTGAGCCGCCTGCACCAGCCCTTTGCCGTTCCAGGCCCAGCCATAGTCCGGGGCATGCCGCAGGGCCTCATCATAAGCTTCCAGGGCTTCTGTGTAACGCTCCAGACGGCGCAGGATCTGCCCCTTGCGCGCCCAGGCGGTTTCGTTACGCGGGTCCAGGGCCAGCGCACGCTCGACCACCGGCAGCGCTTCGGCCAAACGGTCCAGCGCCAGCAGGGGGTCTACCTGGTTAAGCCAATACCAGATGCCGCGTGGGTCCTCCTGGGCAGCCCGTTGATAGCTGGCCAGGGCTTCTTCCAGATAGCGCTGATTTTCCAGCGCCAGACCGCGCCCATGCCAGGCCCAGGCATAGCCGGGGGCAATGGCCAGGGCGCGGTCATAAGCGGCCACACTTTCGCTCAGGCGCCCCAAACGCCGCAAAACCTGCCCATACTTGGCCCAGCTTTCGGCGTGGTCGGGTTGCACCTTAAGCGCCCGGGCCAGCGGCTGCTGTGCGTCTTCGTAGCGCCCCAGGGCAATCAGTTCATCGGCTTGTTTGTACCAGTACCAGACATCATTCGGGGAAATCTGCGCCGCGCGCAAGAAGGCCGCCAACGCTTCTTCGTGCCGCCCTAAACTGCTGAGCACCAACCCGCGCCCATGCCAGGCCCAGGCATATTCCGGCGTCAGCTCCACCGCACGTGAATAAGCGACCAGCGCTTCATCTGTGCGCCCAACCTGGCGCAAAATCTGCCCTTGCTTGGCCCAGCACGTGCATAGCGCGGGTTCCGCAGCAGAACCTTATCCAGCACGGCCAGCGCTTCGGCATGGCGGCGCAGGCTACGCAGAGCATCCACTTGATTGTAGCCATAGAGGGCGGTTTCTGGCTCGATGTTGGCAGCGCGGGCGTAGGCATCCACGGCTTCCTCGGTCCTTTCGAGGCTTTCCAGCGTGATGCCGCGCTCGTTCCAGGCCCAGGCATAGCCGGGGTCCAGCTTCAGCGCACGGTCCACATACACCAGCGCCATCCCAGCCCGGCCATCCAGGCGGTGGGCATTCCCCAGGCGCGCCCAGGAACGCGCGTGTTGCGGGTCGACCTGGGTCGCTTTTTCCAGCACAGGGATCGCTTCCTTATAGCGTTCTTGCACCACCAGCAGGTTACCCTGGTTATACCAATGCCAGACATCATCCGGGGCGTGTTCTGCCGCCTGGCGGTAGCAGGCGAAGGCGTCGTCGTAGCACCCCAACCGCTCCAGCACGATGCCTTTGCCATTGATGGCCCAGGCGTAGGTTGGGTTGAGCTGCAATGCGCGATCGTATGCAGCCAGGGCTGCCTGATAATCTTCCAGGTGGCGCTGCACCTGGCCCAGCTTGGCCCAGGAATAGGCGTGATAGGCCGCTACTTTGGCGGCCTGTTCTGCGGGGGGCAGTGCTTCGCGGTAGCGCCCCATCTCCACCAGCACTTCGGCCTGGTTATACCAGTGCCATACCTCGTCTGGTTGCAGGCGTGTGGCCTCCTGAAAGGCTTCCAGGGCCTCGGGCAGGCGATGCAGCGCCTTGAGGCACAAGCCCTTGCCATACCAGGCCCAGGCGTAATAGGGGCTGAGTTCAATCGCGCGGTTATAGGCGCTCAGCGCTTCGGGGTAGCGTTCCAGCGCGCGCAATATTTGCCCGCGCTTGGCCCATACAGACTCCTGCCGTGGGTCGATTTCCTGGGCGCGTTCCAGCATTTGCAGCGCCTCGCGCAGGCGGCGCAGGCTAAAGAGGGCGCTGGCCTGGTTATACCAAACCCATACATCCTCCGGCATGATGCTGGTGGCGGTTTCGTACGAAGCCAGCGCGCTTTCGAGCTTGCCCTGGCGTTCCTGAAGCTGCCCCTTCACCAACCATGCCCAGCCGAATTGCGGTTCGAGTTCCAGCGCGCGGTTGACTGTGGCGATGCCTTCGTCATAGTGGCCCAGCAGGCGCAAGGCCCGGGCTTTGCGAGCCAGGGTCCAGGTATTGGCAGGCTCCAGGCGCAAAGCCCGGTCATAGGTCTCAACGGCTTCCTGATAGTAGCCGATCTCCGTGAGGCTATAGGCCTTGTTGATCAGTTCGTTGACTTCCAGTTCTGCGCCGCTGCGCTCGATGCGCGGCGGTGGCCCACCGCTTCTTGATAGAGCTGGGTTAGCTCCTCTGCCAGGCTCGTCCAACTCGCCGGGCGTTCATCCGGGTCTTTGGCCAGGCAACGCAGCACCAACCGCCGCAGCCCTGGCGAGGCTTGAATTTGCATGCGGTCCGGAAAGATGGGAACCTGAGTGGCATGGGCACGCACCCACTCCGCCAGAGACCGCGCCCGGAAGGGCGGATGGCCCGCGAGCATCTCGTAGAGCACACTCCCGAAGGCGTAAATATCGCTGCGCAGGTCCACTGCATGAGCCTGGGCTTGTTCCGGCGACATATAAGGCGCGGTGCCTACAATGGCGCCGTCCCGGGTCAGGCGTTGTGGGCCACCGGCGGAGAAATCCGCCACACCGCCTTCAGGCAGATCATCTGCCTGAAGCGAGCGCACCAGGCTAAAGTCACTCACTTTAGCAATCCCATCGTAGCGCACCAGGATATTGGCGGGCTTCAGGTCGCGATGCACCAGCCCGGGCACCTTCTCCACCGCATATTGCATCCCCAGGCAGATATGCAGGGCGTAGCGCAACACGGTTTCGAGCGTCAGACGCTTGTGCTTGATCCACGAGCTGAGGTCCGGCCCCAGGCCTTCTGGCCCCACGATGCTCTCCAGGATGATATGCGGACGGTTGTGAACGTTCTGCACCTTGAGAGCCTGCACGATATACAGGTTTTTCTCTAGCCGGATCCAGGTCAGCGCCTCCTGCATAAAGCGCGCCACCGCGCGTTCATTGTTCAAAAAGCGCCCTGAAAGGTTTTGATGGCCACTGGCAGGCGCACTTCTTCGTCATAGCACATGTAGACCAGGCCCATGCCGCCCTTCAAAATCTGCTTGACGCGGTAGCGCCCGGCGATCACCCCGCCCACCAGGAAGTCACCGGCGTCATCACCGGTTGGATGAGGTGCATGGGTGCGGCGCAGTTCAGCAGCATGAGGGTCAAGGGTCTCGCCACGGAAAGGCTCGCTGGCATGGGTATCTTCCACCGGGTAGGCGCGCGATATCTCGGCAGAGAGGACGCTACCCAACACCTCATCCTCACGCGTAGAAGTTTCGGGCAGTTGGGGTTCTAGTTGCGTGTGCACATCGGCGATGGCGTCATCCAGCGTCAGGTCCAGGCTGCGGTTTCGGGGGTGGGTTCTGGCAAGGTCGGCGCAAGCGTGGCGCCCTGCCAGGCATCCAAAAGATGCTGTTGTTGATCCAACAGGCGCTCTGGTTCTTCTGGAAAGGCTGCTGCCACCGCCCACAGGGCAATCGCCAGGTTCTCGCGCGTGGGGTAAAGCAAAGCCACCGCCACGGTCCAGCGCACAAAAGCTTCGATGGCCAGCGCAGCAGAAGGCTCAAACAACACATACTGAAAAGCACGCAGGGTTTTTTCTATGTAGCTCAGTTGCAGGCCGCCATTCCCCCACGCTTTCAGCGCACAACGGTCAGCCAGTTCAAAGTAATCCTCAGCCCGGCGGACATCACGACGCAGCAACAAACGCCCCAAATTACGGATATCGGGGTCACGATCGGTGGCATAGGGGTCCGAAGCATCCAGCGGATGGGGCGGGGCCAGTTTTTCTTCTTCTTCCGGCAACACGGGCAAGCGGATGGCTCGCGTTTGCGGGACATTCGGAAAATGATTGAGAGATGCAGGCTCTACCATACAACCCATTGTACCGCTGGCCTGCCGCCTGCCCAATGACAGAGTGGCCCCAATAGGATAAACTTCCCATCAAATACTGTGATTGAATGTGCTGCCAGGCCAGCATGCCCGGTTTAAGCTGAGGATAATGCTTTTGGATACCCTGTCGATCGAGCCACAACCCATGCTAGAGCTCCTGGTGGGCTTGCTGAACATCCCCAGCCCCACCGGCTACACCCACGAAGCCGTTGATTATGTGCGCCAGCACTTGCAGCGGCTCCCCCTGGCCGGGCTAAGCTGGTCTGTCACTAAAAAGGGCGCTCTGTTGGCCCGCTGGCCTGGCGTGGCCAGTTCGGCGCCGCGCGGCGTGACCGCCCACCTGGATACCCTGGGCCTGATGGTGAAGGAAATCAAGGGCAACGGACGGTTAAAGACCACCCAACTGGGCGGCTACATGTGGAACGCAGTTGAAAGCGAGGGTGTGACGGTCCGCACGGCGGCTGACCTGCGCTATCGTGGCAGCCTGCAACCCGCCAACCCCAGCACCCATGTGAACCGCGACCTGGCCAAGCGCGAACGCAACGCTGAGCTGATGGAAATTCGCCTGGACGCACGCACGACCAGCGAAGCCGCCACCCGCGCCCTGGGTATAGAAGTGGGCGACTTTGTGTTTCTGGATCCCCGCGTAGAAGTAAGCAGCACGGGCTTCGTGCGTTCGCGCCATCTGGATGATAAAGCGGGTGTTGCCGCGATTTTTGGGGCGTTGGGTGCCTTGCACACGGCCCAACAACGCCCCGCCCAAGATACTTACATCCTGTTCAGCAACTATGAGGAAGTAGGGCACGGCGGCGCGGCGGACTTCCCGGCGGAACTCGATGAGTTGCTGGTGGTGGACATGGGGGCCTTAGGTGAAGGACAAAATTCAGATGAGTTTTCGGTGAGTATTTGCGCCAAGGACAGCAGCGGCCCCTACCATTTTGATATGGTGAACAAGCTGCGTGCTCTGGCTGTGGCGCACCAGATTGCCTATAAAATGGACATCTACCCCTATTATGGCTCAGATGGCTCGGCCTATTGGCAAGCAGGTGGCAGCGCCCGTGTGGGGCTGCTTGGGCCAGGGGTAGAAGCGTCGCATGCTTATGAACGAACCCATACCGATGGCCTCGTGAATACTGCACACTTGATTGCCTGCTACTTGCTGGCAAAATAGGTACCGTGTTTGGGAATCAAGGAGTTGTGAGTTATGTCTAAAAAGTTACGGGAACAGCGCCGGGCCAAGAAGCGCCAGCAGCAACGCCGCATCTACTTTGGGATTGGGATTGCGGTGGTGGCCATTATTGCGATTGTCGTTGTGTTACTTATGCTGGAGCAGCAAGCCACCTTCCCCGAGGGCGTCAACGAAGCTTACGCGGGCATTCCGCAGGGCGTGGACGGAGCTGGCTTCCCCATGTTGGGCGATCCCAATGCGCTGATTGTGGTAGAAGAATTCTCGAGCTTCGGGTGCCCCTCCTGCGCGGACCTGCACGAAGATCAATTGACAGAGATCAAGGACGCCATCCGCGATGGGCATGTGCGCGTGGTTTTTAAGCCCATCATCACCATCGCGAACACCAATAACCATGCCGAGCGCGGCGCACGGGCGGCCGTCTGCGCGGGCGAGCAGGGCAAATTCTGGGAGATGCACGATATTATCTTCCACTGGCAGGAGCGCTACGCGGTCAATGGGGCCCGCCTGGATGCCGCCGCCGAAGAACTGGGCATTGATGCCGGCGAACTGACCCGTTGCTACAACAGTGGTGACGCCAATACGGTCATCGCCCGGGCCGAGCAGGAATTTGAAGCGCGGGGCTTTAACTCCACGCCGCGCGTGGTGCTGAATGGCCAGGAAATCAACTGGGGCGCGTTGCGTTCGCAGGTCGACACTCTGGTAGCTCAGCAGGAAGCCGGGAGCTAATGAAGGTCCTGGGCGCGCACCATGTTCAGTTGAGTGCCCCACCGGGCTGTGAACCGGATGCGCGTGCCTTTTATGTGGGGGTGCTGGGCCTGGAAGAAATCGCCAAGCCGCGCGAGCTACGGCACCAAGGCGGCATCTGGCTGCGCACCCCCCAGCTCGATATTCACATCAGCCCGCGCGTTGATGACACGCTCCCCGGGCCGCACCGGCATCTGGCGTTGCGGGTGGTGGACATCGAAGCCTGGCGCATCAAGCTCCAGATTGCGGGTGTGCGTATTGAAGCCGCTGAGGATGTTGCGGGGTGGGCGCGCTTCTTTTGCTTTGACCCCTTTAGCAACAAGCTGGAACTGCTGGAAGTGCTGGCATGAAGCCGTTTCCGAATATCCTGGTGGATGCCCACCTCGATATTGCCTACAATCGGTTGGCACATGGCCGGGATTTTCGGTTGGCGGCGCTCGTCAAACGTCGGCAAGAAGCGATTCGCCCCAATCAGCGGGCCGGTATTCCCACAGTGGGCCTGCCAGACTTGTTGTTGGCGCGGGTGGGGGTCGTCTTTGGGACCCTCTTCACGGCGCCGCCGCTGGGGCGCTTCGCCAACCCCAACATCAGCTACGAAACGCCCCAGCAAGCCTACCGCCAGGCCCTGCGCCAGATGGACTACTACCAGCGCCTCGCGGATGAAGACCCCCGCGTGTGCCTGGTCCGCACGCGGGCCGAACTGGCGGCGGTGCTGGCCTCCTGGGAACCAGGGCGCGAGCTGCACGAGCATCAATTGGGCATCGTTTTGCTCATGGAAGGCGCCGACCCCGTTCTGGAGCCGCGCCAGCTCGAAGAATGGGTGGAGCGTGGCGTGCGTATTGTTGGCCCTGCCTGGCGCGCGACGCGCTACGCCGCTGGAACCGGCGCACCGGGTACATTCACCAAACTGGGCGAAGCGCTGCTGGAAGTCATGGCACACTTTGGGATCATCCTGGATTGTTCGCATCTGGCGGAGCGTGCTTTCTTCCAGGCTGTGGACCGCTACCCGGGCGCCATCATCGCCAGCCACAGCAACCCGGCGCGCTTTGCGGAAGGTGACCGCCACCTCACAGATGCCATGTTGCAGGCGCTTTTCGAGCGGGATGGTGTGGTGGGCCTTGTGCTCTACAACGAGTTTATGTTGAATGGCTGGAAGCGCTGGCGCGACCGCAAACAAGACGTGCCGCTAGGCGTGGCGGTAGACATGATCGACCACGTTTGCCAGCTGGCCGGGGATGCTTTGCACGTTGGCATTGGCACAGACTGGGACGGCGGCTTTGGGTGGGAGGCCACGCCCGATCCCCTGGATACCCATCTGGACCTCTGGGCACTGGAAGAACGCCTGCTGGCCCGCAACTTCAGCCCGCAAGATGTGCGTAACATCCTGCATGGGAATTTTTTACGCAAGCTCAGCGAGGGATTGCCGGGGTGAATTTGCCTGCCGAAAGCAAGCAGCAGTGGATTCAGCTGGGTATCCTGGTGAGCACACTGGGCATTGTGCTTTGCTGATCGGTTTGTATCCGGGCATTACGGGGGTCGAACCGCAGCGCGGCATCGGGGTTTTGCAGGTGATCATCATCCTGGTTGGCATGTTATTGATTATCAGCGGCGCGATGCTTTTTGTGAAGATCGGGTTTTACGCAGGGGTAGCCAGTACGCTCACGCAGCGCATTGCCGTCCGCCTGAGCCTGACGGGCTTGCTTTTTTCGGCGGCGGCGGGCCTGGCGGATGTGCTGGGCTATGGCTCCAACCCTGCCGAAACCCCAGAAATGCTGCCCATCCTGGGGGTTTACCAGGCCTGGGGCATGGTGTTGGGCTTCGTTGTGGCAGCGCTGGGCGTGCTGATCTTCGGCGCAGCGGGGCCACGGCGCCCTAGCTAGGGCCAGTCATCACCACAAAGGCCAGGGCGTCTCGCTCGGTGTGGCTGAGCGAGAGTTCCCACTGCACCAGCCCCAACGACGCGGCCAGCTCAGCGGCGCCGCCGTGCAGGTGCAGCAGGGGGCGACCCTGGACGTCGTGCACCACCTCTGCCTCCACCCACCGGATGGCCCCAATGCCCGTACCCAGTGCTTTGGCCACGGCTTCCTTAGCGGCCACGCGCGCCGCCAGGCGGCGGGGGTGGTCCTGGCAATAGGCGCGCTCTGCCAGCGTAAAAAACCGTTGGTAGAAGCGCTCGCCATGCCGCGAGGCGGCCTGCATCACCCGTGCCACCTCGATCATATCCACCCCCACGCGCAGGATCATCGCTACAGCGCCGCCTCGATCTCTGGCCCGGCCACGCTCAGCGCAAAAGCGTCCGGCTTCCAGTACTTGTGCATGGCCGCTTGCAAATCTGCCGGGGTGAGCGCCTGGATTTCTTCGCTATAGCGGCGCAGATAGTCCAGCCCCAGTCCAAAGCGCTCCATCGCCATCAGGTTGGCGGCCACGCCTTCGTTTTTCTCCAGGCGCAGCGGCAGGCGCGCTACCAGGTTGGATTGATTATCAGCCAGTTCTTGCGTGTTCACAGGCTCATCCAGCATCCGGTTGATCTCCTGGCGGATGAGCTGCACGGCTTCTTTGACGTTAGCCGGGTTGACACCTGCATAGGCGCGCCAGGGGCCTGGCCCAATGCCCCCTTCCAGGCTGCTGGCGCTATAGTAAGCCCAGCCTTTGTCCTCGCGAATGGTGCTCCCCAGGCGGCCCATCATCCCAAAAACCCCCAGCACATTGTTGGCCAGCATAGCCGCGCGATAATCCGGGGCGCTGCGGGCTGGACCTGGCACGCCCAGGACGAGGTCACTTTGCGTTTTGCCGGGCAGGGTCACCAGCGCATGCCGAATGTCGTTGAGTTCGAGCAGGGGGGGCTGTTCCCAGGTGGTCTGCTGGTTCGGGTTGTGCCAGTGGCCCAGCGCCGCTTCCACCGTGGCAATCGCTTCGGCAGTTTTGACCGCGCCCACCACCACCATAATGAACTGCGCCGGGCCATATTGCCGGGCGTAATAGGCGCGGCAGTCTTCAGCGGTAAGGGGCGAGACCGTCTCGATTTCGCCGGAATTAGAGCGGTGGAAGATGTGGTTGGGCGGGTAGGCCAGCTCCTGAAAGCGCTTGTTGGCCATGTAGCGCGTATCCAGCTGGCGGTAGCGCATCCCGGTAATCACCTCGCCCTTGATGAGCGCCACCTGATCTTCGGGAAAGGCCGGGTTGTGCAACACATCGTGCAGGATGTCCAGCAGCAGGGGCAGGTCATCGCCCAGGGCTTTGCCATCGAAGCTGGTCAAAAAGCGCCCACTGCTAAAGCCCAGGCTCATGGCGTTGCTTTCCAGCGTTTCGTGCAGGTCGGCAAAGCTGCGTTGGGTGGTGCCGCGTAGCATGGCCTCCGCCGTGATGGCCGCCAGCCCGGCTTGCTCGGGAGCTTCAAAAACTGAGCCAGCAGCAAAGCTGCCGCTCAGCACCACCGATTGCGCCGCAAAGTTTCCCGCACCAGCAGCACCCCCCCATTCGGCAACACGTGGCGGGTGATATCATCCGAGCCGGGCAGGGCGTTATTCGTCGTCATCAGTGGCCTCCACGGGGATAAAGCGCCCAACCGTACGCTGAGTGGGGTCGAAGTATTGCGCGGCCACCGCCTGAACATCCTCCAGGGTGACGGCCTCCAGGCGCTGCACAAATTCAGTAAACAACGTGTAGTGATCCAGCATTTCGGCAAAGCCCAGCCAGTGTGCCTGGCCGCTGGCGCCTTCAGTGGCATAGGCAAAGGCCGCCCGCGCCTGTTTCTTGGCTTTATCCAGCTCCGCCTGCGTGATGGGGCGGGTTTGCAGTTCCTCCAGAACGCGATCCAGGGCGGCTTCGGCGGCTTCCAGGCTGCTGCCCTCGCGCACGACCACCACCAACCCATAACCAAAGGGGTCTTTGGTCATCTCCAGGTTGCCATAGGCGGCGGCAGCCACCCCGGTTTCGATGAGGCCACGGTATAACCGGGACGTTTTGTTATCAATATTGCCGCCGCCTGGACCACTCGGCCCGCCCAGGATGCTATCCAGCGCCGCCAGCTTGAACCAATCCGGGTGCGAGACCGCCGGAGCGCGATAGAGCACCTCCAGAATGGGCACGCTCCCTGGGCGGCGCACGTCCACGCGGCGTTCGCCGGTTTGGGGCGGCTCTTCCCGCAGCACTGGTGCAGCAGATGCCCCAGCGGGAATCTGGCCGTAGTGGGCGTTGATCTGGTCGAGCATTTGCGCGCTATCGAAATCGCCCACGGCCACTGCAATTGCGTTGTTCGGTACATAATGGCGGCGATAGTGGTTGTAGAGGTCGGCCTGGGTAATGGTGTGCAGGTCGGCCATATCGCCAATGATGGTGTGGTGATAGGGATGGACGCGGAAGGCCATTGCCTGCACTTCTTCGCTCAGCCAGAAGAAGGGGCTGTTCTCTGACCCCTGGCGCTCGGAGATGATCACGGTTCGCTCGGACTCTGTTTCTTCCGCGTCGAAGATCGCGTTGACCATGCGGTCGGCTTCAATCTCCAGCGCAAGCTGGATGCGGTCCGCAGGCAGGGTTTCAAAATAGGCGGTGTAATCAAAGGAGGTTTGCGCGTTCCAGGTGCCCCCGTTGCGCTCAATTTCTTTATCCAGCTCGCCCGCCGGAAAGCGCGGTGTGCCTTTGAACATCATGTGTTCCACCCAATGCGAGATGCCGGTTTGGCCGGTTTGCTCGTTGCGGCTACCAACGCGATAAAACACGCGCCAGCTAATGATGGGCGCGCTGTGGACTTCCTTCAGCAGGACAACCAGGCCGTTGTCCAGAACATGGCGTGTAACATCGTGCAGCATAATCGCTTAACTTCACTCCTCTGCCTTCAGATAGGCAATAGACAACACGGGGCTACATGCCCCGTGTCTTGGTCATCAACTGGACTCAGGATAGATTTTACACGTCCTGGGGTTCGTAGCCACGCCCCACGCCGCGATAGGTGAAGCCCATCTCTTGCATTTTTTGCGGTTCGTAGAGGTTGCGCCCATCGATCAGGATCGGCTCGCGCAGCAGGTCCTTGACTCGGCCCATATCCAGCTGCTTGAACTCGTTCCAGGGGGTCATCACGATGACCGCATCGGACCCGTTGACCAGGTCGTAGGGGTCGTTGCACAGGTGCAGGTAGGGCATGATCTTGATGGCTTCGTCCATCGAGACCGGATCATAGCCACGCACCGTGGCGCCACGCCCGTTCAGGTAGTCCGCAACGCTGATGGACGGGGCTTCGCGCATGTCGTCTGTGTTTTCCTTGAACGCCAGGCCCAGCAACGCAACCGTCTTGCCCTTCACAGACCCACCCCAGATGTCTTCCAGCTTCAGCACCACGCGTTTGCGTTGGGTGTCGTTGATACCAATGACCGCTTCAAGCAACTGCGGATGGGTGCCGTGGACCTGCGCCATGTAGGCCAGGGCTTGCACATCTTTGGGGAAGCAAGAGCCGCCATAGCCCACGCCAGCCTCCAGAAAGTGCGGCCCGATGCGCTTGTCGTAGCCCATACCGGTGGCCACTTCTTTCACGTCCGCGCCCAGGGTTTCGCAGATGTTGGCAATTTCGTTAATGAAGCTGATCTTGGTGGCCAGGAAGGCATTCGAGGCGTACTTGATCATCTCAGCGGTGCGCAGGTCGGTGATCACGATGGGGCGCGCAGCGAAAGGTGCAACTGCGCCACTTCATCGGCGGCGCGGCGGTCTGTGGAGCCCAGCACAATGCGGTCTGGTTGGAAGAAGTCGCGCACGGCGGAGCCTTCCCGCAGGAATTCCGGGCAGCTCACCACCGAAAAGTCGATAGGGTGCGGCTGGCTTTCGCGCACGATGTTGGCCACCCAATCGCCCGTCCCCACTGGCACGGTCGACTTGTTGATGATGATCAGCGGGTGTTCCATGGTGCGGGCGATGGTTTCGGCGGCAGCGCGCACATATTGCAGGTCGGCTTCGCCATCCACGCCTTGCGGCGTCCCCACGCAGATGAACACAAACTCCGCTTGGCGCAATGCGTTGCGCATTCCTTCATCGTTAGCCAACCCAAAGCTAAGGCGCTGAGCGTTAACGTTACGGTCCACCACTTCTTGCAAGCCTGGCTCGTAAATCGGGATTTTGCCCGATCCCAGCATGGTGATTTTCTGCGGATTGACATCCAGAGCCATCACCCGGTTGCCCAGGTCTGCGAAGGCCGTGGCGGTCACCAGCCCAACATATCCAACACCAATGACGGTGATGTTGCGCACAGGAAGGTCCTTTCTACTCGGTCGTTTTCGTATGGGCGGTGCCCATATCTTCCATGATCAGGCGAGCTACGCGCCGCCCAATTTCAACAGCATAGTTCGTGCCCCGGTCCCAGGGATAAACCTGGCTCATGCTGGCCCAGTAAAGGCCCGCCAGGGGAGTGCGCAGGTCTGGCAAATTCTGAGAATGGTTGCGCGTGGGCAAGGGCTGGGCATAGGGTGCCCGGAAGAGCCAGTGTTGCCGCACCCAGGTCCGGGTAAAGCTCGGGTTTACCCGCGTCAATGCCGGGAGGAAGCGGTCAAGCAGTTCTGCTTCGCTCATCTGAAAGTATTCATGCTCCGGCGGCACGTAATCGCCCAGGTAAACCAGGTGGTCGCCGCCATAGTGTGCACGTTCCAGAAAGTTAGTGTGCTCCACCAGGGCCAGATACGGAAAGGGATTCTGTGTGCGGTCTGGAGAATTGGCAGGCAGGTTTAGCCAGTAGGTGCCATCGGTCATCAGTTGACGGTCCAGGGCCAGCACCAGCACCACCGCGCCAATGCTTTGCAAGGCCGCCACCTTTTGCGCGTATGTCCCCTCAAGCTGAGGGGCCAACTTGAGCACCAAGCGCGGCGAAGTGGTGCTGAGGACCGCATCAAAAGATTGGGGCTGGCCATCGATGCTCAGCAGCAGCCCTTCGGCCTGGCGCTCGATCGCCTGCACTGGCGTGTTCAGGTAAATTTGCACGCCACGCGCCCGCAACGCTGCCGCGAGGTCTTCCGCAAATTGCTGAAAACCGCCTTCGTAGGTGCCCAGGCGCGTTGTGCGGCTATACACCCGCGCCCACATCCAGGCCATGTTGGCCTGGTCGTAAAAGGTGCCGAACTTGCCAATCAGCAAGGGCTTCCAGAGCAGTTCGTAGACCTTGCGGCCCATGCTGCGCTGCAACCAGGCGTCGGCAGTGTGGCGTTCCAGATATTGCCATTGGCGCGTCAGGCGCAGGTAGAGCATCACCAGCCCAAAGCGCACTTTGCTGATGGGGTCCAGGATGGGCAAGCGCAAGGCGCTAACCGCTCCATCCAACTGAAAAACACCATCCGGGTGCCAGATCGAGGTTTTGGGGCGCGGGAAGAAGATTTTCTGGCGCACGCCCAGTTCTTCGGCCAGGCCCAGCAGGTCGCGGTCGCTCTGAAACCAGTGATGATAGAACTTTTCCAGCGACCATGCCCAGCGTGGGTCCTTAAAGCCCGCTGCCAGGCCACCCACCTCGGCTTGCGCTTCGTAAATAGCCACCCGGTGCCCGTGCTTCACCAGGTCCCAGGCGGCAGCCAGACCCGCCACCCCGGCACCGATTATCGCGATGTTTGCCATTTAGGCCGCTGCCTCGCTTTCCACGGCCTGAGAAGCCCGGCCCAGGTCGCGCCAGGTCATGCCCTGCTGCCAGAGGAAACCCGCACCCAACACGGTCACCGGCAACCAGAGGACCATGTGCATCACAATGGCATAGGCCCCGGCTTGCTCGCCATTCACGCTAAAGGCGGTCAAGATTACCGTTACCATGCCGTGGAAGGTGCCAAAGTACCCCGGTGTTGAGGGCAGGATGGTCACCAGATTGGCCGAGGCAATCACCAGCAGCAGCACCCAGAACGAAACCTCAAACCCGAAGGCTTGCTGCACAATCCAGTAGGTGCTGGCTTCCACCAGCCAGGTAAGCAGGGAAAACGCCCAGGTGAGGGCCAGTAAACGTGGCGTGCGCAGGGTCTCTAGCCCGGTCATGAAGTGATCAGCAATCTCCAGCAAGCGCGCTTCGAGCCGCTCCGGAAAGAGCCGTCGGATGAGCATAGAATAGACCCGACGCGCTAGGGCCGGGCGTAGCGCCAGCGCAGAAAAGACCACCAAAGCGCCGAAAAACAAAGGCGTGAGCACCCCAAATCGCTGTATTGATGAACGGTTCGTCAATCTCCACAAAGAGCAGCGCAATGAAGATGAAGATCAACATCACCAGGCCATCGAAGATGCGTTCCACGATGATGGTCGCCAGGCTAGGGGCGTAGGGCAACCCCACTTTGCGCTTGAGCACAAAAGCACGCAGCAACTCTCCGATGCGTGCTGGGTAGATGTTGTTGCCCATGTAACCGATCATGACCACCGGAAAGAGTCGGTTAGCCGGGATATCCCGCACCGGGCGCAACAGGAAGTACCAGCGCCAGGTGATGATGTAGGCCGCAATTTGATATACAACAATCGCCGCGATAATCCACCCCGGCTCCAGGCCCCGAATTACCCGGCCCAGCTCCGCAAGGTTGAGATCTCGAAAGCCAAGCCACACAAAAAATGCGCTGATAGCGATTCCCAGCGCCAGGGTCAGCCAACGTCGCATACGAGATGCTTCGCTCTTCCACATTGTTGATTGGCTGCGTAGTGTAACATACCCTGAAAGCAGTGTATATGACGATTGTCACGCGCCCTGCTGATTAAGCTCCCCATCCCAAAGCCCACTCCAGGCCCACATTCACGTCCGGCGCCACAAAATCAGCCACAGCGCGCAACGCAGCTTGCTTGGTTGGGTCCAGGGCCACCCCTACCCCTTTTAGCGAAATATTGAGCTGGGGTTGCAGCGCCTCCACCGTGGCGCGCACGCCCTTAATGCTGCCTGCGGAGTCCTCCAGCACGATCACCTGCCAGGGGTCGGCGCGCCATTCCTCTGGCAGAGGGCCTTCATGGGCGGCGAGTTCCAGCGCGTGTTGCTCCCAGGTTTCATCCCGCTGGCTATAGAACATGGCAGAGAAGATGGCCAGGCGCGAGTGCATGGGCGAAGGCTTGACGTACTGGCTAATCGATTGCCCGTGCTGCTGGGCGAGCCACTGCACCTTGCCATAGCCAATCAGGGGCAAGCCGCGTAGCTTAAGCTGGCGCTGTGCAATTTCTGCCTCCGGGGAATAGCCGACCCAGTTGAGTTCCGTCATAGGGGGCAGGCTGGGGCGCGCCGTATAGATGACCGGATAGGTGTGCGGAGCGTTCCATAGCCGGTCGTGGGCCTCCTGAGAGAGCATCGGGCGATCCAGGGTTTCCAGCAGCGAGTCGCTGGCAAACCGGGGGGGCGTCCCATAGGTGCGGGCGAACTGCTCGCTGCCCAACACAAAATGCTGAAAGACCTGTGTCACCGGGGCGGTTGGGCTGTGCGCGGCAGCCAGCAACTCGCGGAAAGGCGGCGCATCTGGAAAGAGGATACCCAGAGCAGCGGCGCTGGGTTTTTGATCCTCGCGGGTGGGGCGCGGTGTCCGGGCGGCCAGGGCTGCATAATCCGGCTGCTGGAGCGACACCCCGGCTTGCTGGATGGCTTGCAGGGTATCCTCCAGGCCATCCTGCCAGGAGTCCGGGGCCTGAGCCAGGACTGCCGCCAGGCTCAGCGCCAGCGAGTCCCACTCAAAGATGATGTCTGCGGCCTCAAAGGCTGACATCGCGCGCTCGTCTGGTGCCTGCAAATGTCCCTGGCCCATCCTCTGGGTAAAGTGCTCGAAGGTTGCGCGCACCGCAGCGCGATAGCCCCGTGCATGGATCAAGACCCCGTCAACATCAAGTAATACAATCGTCTTGGCAGTCATACGAAGTTATAACCTCATTCCCCAACGGTGAACCTGTTTTTCAGGTAGAATAGAAAGCTTGAAGCAAGGCAGAAGGGTGTAACGGTATGATTCCGGTTCCTATGGTGCTGGTTGGCGCAACGCAACGCGGCCTGGAAGGCTATGCGGCTTACGCCCGCTATCGGCCCGAAGAAGCGTGCATCACTGCATTGGCAGACGAAGACATCCAGCGGCGCGCCTGGTGGGTGATGCGCTGGGCCTGGCCAGCACGCGGCGCTTCCCTGGCTGGGAGGCGATGTTCAGCGGCCAGCGGTTGGGCGATGTGGCGATTGTGGCCACCGAATCCCAGGCCCGTTTGCAACCTGCCCTGGCTGCTTTGCAAGCTGGATACCACGTGGTTCTGGATGTGCCCAATTGGCGCCCAGCGCCCTGGAATGCCTGGTTTTGATTCAGGCGGCGGCCCGCGCCGGAAAATACCTGGTGGTGAGCCACCCCCTGCGCTATACCGCCTTCTACCGCGCCCTGCATGATATCCTGCACAGTGGGCGCCTGGGCGAAGTCGTCACCTATTCCCAGCACTACGCACTGGCCTTCTGGCACATGGCGCACCGCTACATCCGTGGCACGGTGGGCCAGCGCAACCCCTGCCTTTGATGCTGGACCTGGGCACCCACGAGTTTGACCTGATGCTGTGGTTGCTGGATGAAGACATCGCTACCTTGAGCTCGGTTGGGAATTTGCGCCATTTTTCCGCAGAAAAAGCGCCCATCCCGGTGTATGAGCTGCCGCGCCGCTGCGCTGATGCCTGCCCAATCGAGGTGGAATGCCCTTTTTCGGCGGTGGGGCTGTACCTCGAACGGCGCTACAAAGACCTGCCAGAAAAGGGCTACCCCTATTCCACGGTCGCCAATGGAGACGAAAGCCCGGAAGTGCTGGTGCGCGTGGTCGAAACCTCTCATTGGGGCACCTGTGTTTATCACCAGGACTCGCACGTGATTGACCATCAAGCGACAGTGCTGCAAACCGTCTCTGGCGTGAGCGCTACGCTGACCATCAGCGGGCACAGCATGCGCGAAGGGCGCAGCATTCGCATCGACGGTAGCCGCGCCTCGTTGGTGGCAGAACTCAAGGGCCTGGAATCGCACATCACGGTGTACGAACATGCTACCCAGAAGGAGAACACCATCAACTTCCGCATTGGCCCTGGCGGGTTGGGTGGCGATAACGGCCTGGTGGATGCGGTGGTTAAGCTGGTGCGCGACCAACGCCCCATTCTGACCGAAGCGCGCGACGTGGCTAACGCCCACTTGCTGGCTTTTGCCGCCGAAGAAGCCCGCGTCAAAGAACGAACCCTCAACTACCAGGGTTTTCAGGATCGCCTGTTCCGGGCAGCGGAGGTGTTGTAGGGGCATCCGGGCGATGCCGCGCCCGCAAAATGCCTTCCACCTGCTCCCAGGAAATGCCGCGCATGGCCAGCAGCACCGTAGCATGATAGAGCCAGTCTGCCATCTCGCCTAACAAGGCGTCTTCATCCTGGGCCAGGGCGGCAACCACCACCTCCACCCCTTCTTCGCCCACTTTTTGCGCAATGCGCGTCAGGCCAGCCTCCAAAAGCTGGTTGGTGTAGGACCCCGGCTTGGGCTGCTGCTGGCGCGAGTGCACGATCTTTTCTAATTGGGCGAGCATCTCAACCATTCGCTTCTAGCTCCTCCAGTCGACGGAAAAACAGGTGGTATTCCCGGTATGGCAGGCGGGTCCGGCTGGCTCCACGCGAATCAACAGCACATCGGCGTCACAGTCCACGCGGATTTCGAGCACCCGTTGCGTATTGCCGCTGGTGGCGCCCTTGTGCCACAGTTCGCCACGGCTGCGGCTCCAGAAGACGGT
>JAAUUD010000265.1 GCA_012031655.1 Anaerolineae bacterium
GGCGCACCATACCACCTTTGACCCCTTCAGCCGCGCACATCAACCGCTGGATTGGCAACAACCCACCGCTGACGGAGGCACAGCGCGGGTAACCAACACCTTTTTCGGGATCAAAAATTATGTGGAAGGCGGAGTTTACCTAGGCATCCTGCCGCTTTTGCTGGCCGGGCTGGGGCTGCTGAGCGGCCTGCGCGAGCCGAAATTGCTTGCACTGGCTGGGCCCTACCGCCTCATCTGGGGTATGCTGGCCGGGGTGGCGGTGCTCTTCATGTTTGGGACCCCGGCCTATGCGGTGCTTTATTATGGCCTGCCCGGCGTTGACCAACTGCATACGCCTTTTCGCTGGGCCTGGGTTTTTACGCTGGCTGTGTGTGTGCTGGCTGGTATTGGCGCCGAGAGCCTGCTGCGTAGCGCTGGAAAAGCAGGGTGGACCGCGCAATGGGTCCGCTGGGGGAGCGCCGCCAGCCTGATTAGCGGGGTGGGCCTGGGCCTGGGCTTGCTGCTGAGCCTGGCCCTTTACGACAACATCGCGCCGCTGGTCGAGCGCCTCCACCGTGGGCTTAATGCGACAGCGGCTTTTCCCGATGCGCGCACCTTCTATGGCTATCAGTTCCGCAACGCGCTGATCCTGGCTGGATTGTTGATTGGCTGTGGGGGGGTGCTGTGGCTCAGTCGCCGTCCGTGGCGCTGGCGGGGCGTTTCGGCCTGGCAGGGGGCGGCGGTGCTGCTCATCGCGCTGGATTTGTTTGTTGCCACCTACGATTTTAACCCGCAGTCGGACCCCGACTGGCTGGAATTCACGCCACCTGCGGTCGCCTGGCTCCAGCAACGCATGGAGGAGGGCGAACCCTTCCGCATCCAGGCTTATGACTGGGGCGAGGCGCCGCTGCACGCTAACGCAGGCTGGGTCTATGGCTTACAGGATGTGCGTGGCTACGACAGCCTGTTTAGCAAACAATATGCCGATTTTATGGGGCAGATTGCGCCGCAGGGTGGGTTGGCCTTCAACCGCATTGACCCTATCGCTTACCACAACCCCGCTGCCTTGCTCGACCCACGCCTGGACCTGCTGAACGTCCGGTACTTCATCACGGACTGGCTGATCCACACCGAAGGCGAATTTGGCCTGGGCAACCTGGAAGCAGCGAACCTGGCGCTGGTGCAGGAGTTTGCCGGGGTGCGGATTTACGAAAACCTGGATGCCCTGCCACGTGCTTATGGGGTGCCAGGGGCAACGCTGCCCACGCTCGAAACCCTGGACCGCACCGCCCTGATGCCCGCTCAGGTGGCCGATTATGCGAATCGGCAGGTGGTCCTGAATGCGGATTTTGACCGTGCCGGGTGGTTGGTGCTGGCTGATAGCGATGCGCCCGGTTGGCGCGCCTTCGTGCGCCCAGCAGAAGCCGCCGAAGATGCCGAAACCGAAGTTGATGTGCAGCAGGTTTTTGGTAACTTTCGGGCGGTGCCGCTGGAGGCCGGGCAGTGGACCGTGCGTTTTCAATATAGCCCGACGAGCTTTCAGGTGGGGGTGTTTGCCTCATTCATCAGCGGGATGCTAGTGATCTTCCTGGCGCTAGTGTGGTTCTGGCAGACCTTCATCAGCGCGGCGGCAGAGTCGGATAGTGCGCGGCGCGTCATCAAAAACAGCCTGGCCCCCATCATCCTGAACCTCTTCAACCGGGGCATTGACTTTGCCTTTGCCTTCATCATGCTGCGCATCCTGGGGCCAGAAGGCGCAGGCGTCTACTATTATGCCATCGTGATCTTCGGTTGGTTCGACATCCTGACCAATTTTGGGCTGAATACGCTGCTCACGCGGGAGGTAGCGCGGGATCGTGGCGTGGCCTGGCGCTACCTCTGGCACACCAGCGCGCTTCGCCTGGGGCTGGCTGGGCTGGGGGTGCCTGTTTTGCTGGGCTTCGTGCTGCTGCGGAATGGGTTGGTCTCGCCCGTGCTGGATGCAACCGCCCTGGCTGCGATTGGTTTGCTCTACCTGGGTTTGTTGCCCAACAGCATCAGCACCGGGCTAACGGCCTTGTTTTATGCCTTCGAGCGCGCCGAGTATCCCGCCGGGCTAACCAGCGTGAGCACGTTGGCCAAGGTCACGCTGGGGTTGGGGGCCTTGCTGCTGGGCTGGGGGGTGGTGGGGTTGGCGGCGCCAGCATCCTCACCAACAGCCTCACCTTGCTCTTGATGATTCGCTTGGCGTTGCCGCTCTTGCGAAGTGTAGAAGGGCTGGCCGGTCGGCGGCTTTCGCCCGTGCTTTTGCGCCAGATGATGAGCGAATCGCGTTTCTTGATGCTCAACCATCTGCTGGCCACCATTTTCTTTAAAAGTGATGTCATCCTGATGGAAGCCATCAATGGGGTAACCATTGTTGGTGTCTATAGCACAGCGTATAAGTGGCTGGATGCGCTGAACATCATCCCCGCGTTTTTTACATTGGCGCGTTGCCCGTGATGGCGCGCCAGGCTCAGGAGGACCGCGCTGCCTTGCGCCGCAACTACCAGTCTGGCTATAAGGCGCTGGTGATGGTGGCCTTGCCCGTTGCCGTGCTAACGAGCTTCACGGCGCCAGCCCTGATCGGCATCCTGGGGGGACAGGCCTTTTTGCCAGAAGGGGCCATTGCTCTGCAAATCATGATCTGGTCCATCCCGATTGGCTGGATTAACAGCCTCACGCAATACGTGCTGATTGCGCTGGATCGCCAACGGCAGATCACCGGGATTTTTGTGCTGGCGGTCAGCTTTAATGTGTTGGGCAACCTGCTCTTTCTGCCGCGTTATAGCTACCAGGCTGCCGCTGTAACGACGATCCTCAGCGAAATGGTGTTGTTAGCTGGCTTTTTGTGGTTGCTGCGGCACGAGCTGGGCCGGGTGACGTTGCTCCGAACCTTATGGCGCCCCGTGGTCGCGACGCTGGTTATGTTGGCATGCCTGGCGGTGGTGTGGCCCTGGCAACCGCTGCTGGCGTTGCTGGTGGCCAGCGCGGTTTATGTGCTGGGGCTGGGCCTGTTGCGCCCACTCACCGCCGAGGAGGGCCAGCGCCTGGCGCGGATTGTGCCAACGCCGCTACTACGATGGGTTGTGCAGTGAGCCTACGCTTGCCCCACTCCCTCTGTCAAGCCGAGCGCTTTGTTCCTATAATCCAGCCCGATACGGGCGACCAAGACGAGGCGGGCATGACGATCAGACGATGGCTTTTGATGCTGGTTGGAGGCGTGCTGGTGATGGGGGGGATCACAGCCTGCGCCCCGGATGAGATCGAAACTGAACAACCGGCCCTCCAGACCTACCAGGGCATGGATTATCTGGCTTTTGCCGCGCCTGTGTTGCCCGCTCAGGTTCAGCCTGCGTCAAGTGACCTGCCCAGCCTGCAAATGGCCCCGCCCCAGTGCAGTTTTTCTGACTCCACCACCCTGACCTGCCTGGGCTGGGTGCAAAACCCGACCTCCCAAGCCTTGGCTGAAATTCAACTGGAGCTGGTGCTGCAAGATCGTGATGGCAACAGTGTGATGGTCCAACCCGCTAGCCTGGCCCGCGATTGGCTGCCGCCGGGTTCTGGTGCGCCATATCGCATCCTCTTTGCAGAATTGAGCGAAGATCGCGCGCTGGTGCCGGTTTTGCGCTTGCTGGCAGCCACCCCCGCCAGCCCTACCTCCTCAATTGCTGCCTTGCAGGTGAGTGAAGTGACTACCGAAGCCTGGGAAGATGCCCTGCTGGTGCGGGGCCAGGTCGAAAACACCACCAACGACCGCGTTGACCCAGTGAGCGCTATCGTCACCTGGCTGGACGAGCAAGGACAGGTGGTGGCCTTCCGCGTGATCCCGCTGGGGGCGTTGGCCGTCGGCGGGCTGGAGACTTTTGAGGCCAGCCTGCTGGGGCCGCCTGGCGCCGTGCGCTCGACCCGTGTTGAAGTCAGCGTGGATGGCTACCGGCGCTGAGCGATGCGGGTTGCCTTTCTGACGCAGCAAGCCACCTCGGCAGATGGTTGGGGGCGCTACAGCGTGGAAGTGGTCCGCCATCTGCACGCGCTGGGCGTGATGCCTGTCCTCCTGACCGCTTTTCCAGACAAAGACCCCGCCCTGGCCGCGCTTGAACACCACGTTGTTTTGCCGCCCGCTTTTGGGGGGCGCCTGGCGGGGTTGCGCGGCTTGCGGAAGGCACCTGCCCTGCGGCGTGCCCTCCAGGGGTGCGATGTGATGCATTGCCTGGTGGAGCGCTACGCACCGCTGGCAGCCCTGGCGCGCCCGGCGGACATGCCGTGCTTGCTGACGGCACATGGCACCTGGGCGGTCAGGCCGCTAGAGCATCGTGTGTCGCGGGTGCTGTATGGCTGGGCTTTCCGCCAGGCCAATCCTCTGATCGTCCAGAGCCGCTTTACCCTGGCCCAAATGCAACGCCATCTGGCTTTGCCCCATGCAGAAGTGCTCAGCGGCGGCATCGACCCCGCCCGCTTTGCAGCTCCGGCGGAGTTGGCCCTGCCGGGTTGGGCCCAGCAGGGCCAGGTCATCTTCTCCGCAGGGGCCATCAAAACGCGCAAGGGCTACCATGTGTTGCTGGAGGCCTTCGCCCGTGTGGCGCAGCAACTGCCCGCAGCTCACTGGGTGGTTGCGGGTGGGGAGGGGGGACAAGCGGGTTATGCCGAGCGCCTGCGGGCCCGCATCGCTACGCTGGGCCTGGTGTCTCGCGTACACCTTCTGGGGCAAGTGAGCGAGGCGGAATTGCTGGCCTGGTATCAGCGGGCAGACGTGTTCGCCCTCTTGCCAGCCAATGACGGCAGCAGCTTCGAGGGGCTGGGGCTGGTTTACTTAGAAGCTGGTGCCTCGGGCGTGCCCTCGGTAGGGGCGCTGGATTGCGGCGCTGTGGATGCCATCCGCGAAGGCGAGACCGGCTTTTTGGTGCCGCAGAACAACCCCCAGGCTGCCGCCGAAGCGCTGTTGCGCCTGCTGCATGACCCCTCGCTCCGCGCCCGGATGGGCCACGCAGCGCGCCAGTTTGCAGCCAGCCTCACCTGGGCGCGGCTAGCGCAAGCGCTGTTGCGGCGCTACGAAGCTGCGCTGGCGCCATAGGTTTGCGCCAGCGCAGCCCACTCCTCCAGACTGAGCGTCTCGGCGCGGCGCATGGGGTCAATACCTGCTGTGCTGAGCAGTTCGGTGGCTTCATCGTTCGGCAGGTCCAGCCCGCTGCCCAAGGCGTTCTTGAGCTGCTTGCGCTTCTGGCTGAACCCGGCCCTCACCACCGCAAAGAA
>JAAUUD010000266.1 GCA_012031655.1 Anaerolineae bacterium
CGGCGGCGATCGAACCCCCGCCCCCCCCGCCGACGCCGCTCTATCGCTACCCCATGCCCGACCGAACCCGAAGGCGCCTGACGCGGCCCTGGCTCATTGCCGGGGTGATTGGCGCGATGGTGTTGCTGAGCGTGGTGGTGGTAGGGGGGGTGCTGCTGCTGGCAAATGCCAATTCTTCTTCGGCGGATCGCTCCGGCGAAGGCAGCCCAACGCCCGTGGTGACCCTGAACACGCAATCGCTGGATGTGCCGCGCCTGCGTGTGGACCTGCCCGCCAACAATAGCACGGTTCAGGTTGGGGAAACCATCGTCATCGAAGTCTCTGCCTTTGACCGCCTGGGCGTGACGCGGATTGAGCGTACGGCGCTTTGGGCTGGTTGATTGGGGAGGTGGCAAGCATCCTGCCGGGGGGGGGAATCGCCGTTTGGGGCGCAGTTCATCTACATTCCGCAGGATACCGGAACCCATCGCCTGGAAATGATCCCTTACCGGGACGAGGTTTCGGGCGTGCCGCGTTTTTTGACACTGGTGGTTGAGGGCTGAATGGCCACTGTGCATGTTCGGCAGGCGTTGCTGCGGGATGTGGGCGCAATCAGCCAGGTGCATCAGTCCTGGGTGGGGGGCGCGGCGGCGCTGAGCCTGGCCGAAGGCTGGCAGCAGGGTGGGCCGTGCCTGGCGCCAGAAACCTGTGCGGTGTGGGTGGCGCATTTGCTGGTGGGTAGCGAGGGCATCCCCCTGGTGGCGGAGCTGGCTGGCGAAGTGGTGGGCTATGCCGAAGCGTTTATCGGGCAGGAGGCCGCCCCGCATGGGCTGCACCTCAATATCGCCAGCTTGACGGTCCATCAGGCCAGCCAGGGGCAGGGCGTTGGGCGGGCGCTGGTGAGCTATAGCCTGGAGATGGCGCGCGTGTTGCGTTGCCGTGCCGTGACCGCCGCCCAGCCGCGCCCGCTGGCGTTCTTCGCGGCGCTGGGGTTTCAGCCCCAGCTGGCGCGTTACGAGGTGCTGCTATCCCCGGTAGAGGGGCGCGTGTTCTACCGCGCCCGCGAGCTTACCGAACGCGACCCAGCACAGATTCGCGGCTGGCAGATGCCGCTGGGGCGCTGGCAAAACGCCCGGCAAGAATGGGAAGCGCTGGCGTGGGGGATGTGGCGAGCCGTGCCAGAGCTGGTCGAACGCGCCTGGCACGACCTGCAAATTGACCTGACCGGGCAACCGGGCATCCTGCACCTGCACGAAACCAACCCCCTCAGCCGAGAAGCGCAGGCGCGGTTGTGGACGAAAAACCCCATGACCAACCAGATGCTCTCGGCGGTGCTGGACCGTAGCGCCCGTTTGGGGTATCAACGCCTGCTGACCCTGGTAGAGGAACCGCTGGCCGAACTTTTTGCAGACCAGGTGGCAGCGGCTACGCCGCACTGGCTGTATGCCTACCCGATAGGGTGATTTGCTGCACGAAGCCGGAGCGATGCGCTATACTGGCTGGGGAAAGTTTTGCAACCTTTTAGGACAGCCTGTGACCACACGATCTCTGGATGACCTCAGTATCTTTAGTGGAGAGTCGAACCCCTCTCTGGCACAAGCAATTTGTGCCCACATCGGCGTGAGCCTGAAGACCGCCCATTTCAAGCGCTTTAGCAACGATAACCTTTGGGTTCAACTGGGCGAAAGCGTGCGCGGGCGCGATGTGTACATTGTGCAATCCCTCACCGAGCCAGTGCAGGACAATTTAATGCAGCTGCTGATGATGCTCAACGTGGCCCGTGTGGGCGATGCGCGGCGCGTGACGGCAGTCATCCCTTATTTTTCCTACGCCCGGTCAGATAAAAAAGATGCCCCGCGCGTGTGCATTTCGGCGCGCCTGGTGGCGGACCTCATCCAGACGGCGGGCGCCGATCGCGTCATCACCATGACCCTGCACTCGGATCAGGTGCACGGGTTCTTCAGCATTCCGTTGGACCACCTCACCAGCCAGTCGGTTTTTGTGGAATACTTCGCCAAGTACACCAATACGGATACCGTTATTGTGTCGCCGGATGTGGGCTATGCCAAACATGTGGTGCGCCTGGCGCGGGCGCTGCAATTGCCGGTGGCCATTGGCAGCAAGGTGCGCCTGGGCGACAACGATGTGCGCATCGACGCGTTGCTGGGCAGTGGCGAAAAAGCGCGCCTGGCCATTGTGCTGGACGACGAAATCGCCACCGGAAGCTCAATGGTCACGGTGATGAACGCCTTGCGCGCCCAGGGAACGGAGGAGTTTGTGCTGGCCTGCACGCATGGGGTCTTCACCAACCAATCGGCGTTGCGCCTGGCGGAACTCGAAGGCGTGCAGGAAATCGTCACGACGGATACGGTGCAGCACAGCGAGGCCATCCGCCAGCTGCCTGCCCTGGGGGAGCTTTCGATTGCCAGCGTGCTGGGCGATGGGATCCTGCGGAATCATCAGGGCCAGAGCATGGGGAGTTTGTTTACCTTCTGGCCAGACGAAGTGTGAGTATTAAAGAGGCAAACAAAGCATCGCCGGGGCTTCCCCGGCCCTGAAACCCATGGAGCAAGGCAGCTATGAGCGAAATCCAGGTGCGGCGGGTCGAAACCCCGGCTGACCAGCGCGTTTTCTTTGAATTTCCCTGGGGGCACTACCAGGATGACCCGCATTGGGTGCCAGAACTGCCTTCTATCCGCCGGGAAACCCTGGACAGGCGCAAAAACCCCGCCTGGGAATACCTGACCGGGGATTACTATGTGGCCTGGCGCGATGGCCAGCCAGTGGGCACCATTGCCGCGTTTGTCAACCACCATCACAACCGCGTCTACAACGAAAACATCGGCTTTTTTGGCTTTTTTGAGGCAGTGAACGACCCCGCAGTAGCGCGTGCTTTGCTCCAGACGGCGGAGCAAGCCCTGCGCGGGCATGGGGTAGAGGCCATTCAGGGGCCTGCCAGCTTTACCTCTAACGAAGCCTATGGTGTGCTGGTGAAGGGCTTCGACGCACCGCCGATGGTGCTGATGCCGTATAACCCCCCTTACTATGCTGACCTGCTGGAAGGCCAAGGCTTTGCCAAGGTGATGGACCTGCTGAGCTGGCGCGTGGACATGAGCAACGCCCAGCGCATGATGTACGAGGCCGATGGCGTCACGGAAAGCCGTCTGGTGCGGGCCATCCGGCGTAACATGGAACGGCGCGACCTGACAGTGCGGACCATCAACATGCAGGACAAGCGCGCCGAGTTCCAGCGCCTGCGCGACCTCTACAACGTAGCCTGGGACAAAAACTGGGGCTTCTTGCCCATGACGGACCGCGAACTGGACGCCATCGTGCGCACGCTGGGCCTGCTGCTGATGCCGCAGTACACGTTCTTTGGGCTGGTGCGTGGCGAACTGGCCGGGTTTTTGCTGGTCATCCCCAACTTAAGCGAAGTGATGCAGGTGGTACGGCCCCGGCCTGGCGTGCCGGAAATCTGGTGGTTGCTCAAAACCGCCTGGCACTTTAAGATTCGCCCCAAGGTGAACAGCGTGCGCGGCATCCTGATGGGGGTCAAAGAAGAGTATCGTGGCCTGGGCGTGGATGCCGCCCTGCACCTCCGGCTGGCAGAAGCGATGCTGGCCGAGGGGCGCTATGCCTGGGGCGAGGCCGGGTGGGTGCTGGAAACCAACGAGGAAACCAACCGCCTGACCGCGCATTTTGGCGGTGTAGACCATCGTCATCACCGGCTGTATCGCAAAACCCTGGCGCCACCCACGGCCACAGACTAGCCCAAAGTGAGGTCGCAGATGCCCAAGCTACTCATTGTGGACGACGAACCCGCGACGGTGGACATGCTTTCCACGTTTCTGGAGATCAGCGGTCACCAGCCCATCGGCGCCTGACTCGGGCGAAGATGGGCTGGTGCTGATGGAGATAGAAAAGCCGGATATGCTGATCGTAGACTTGATGATGCCGGACATTGAAGGCTTTGAAGTGATCCGCCGGACCCGCGCCATGCCGGGCTTTGGGCAAACGCCCATCCTGGTGATTTCGGCCCGCACAGACCAGGACGCCAAAGAGCGTGCCCTGAGCTTGGGTGCCAATGGCTACATGACCAAACCCCTCAATCTACCGCAACTGATCGCGGAAATCACCCGCCTGGTGGCCACTGCGTAGGGAGTTCGCTACGAATCCAGGTTGGCCAGGGCTGCGGTGGCGGCTTCTTCGGCGGGGGTGCCATTGAGCACGGCAATAAACGCCGCCTGAAGCTGAGCAGCGGCGTCGTTGGCAGCGTGGCTACGGTCCGGGGTCAGGCTGTCTTCCATCCAGGCAATGATCTGCGCGGTGTAGGCTTCGTCCTCCCAGATGCGCAGGGCGGAACGTTGCGCAGGCAGCACGCCGAATGCCTCTGTGAAGGCGGCTTGCTGATCGGTGCGCATCATCCATTCCACGAAGCGCAAGGCGGCATCCTGTTTTCGGCATTGGGCGTCACCAGCACCCACAGCCAGGCATCGGCAATTACCAGGGCGTTGCCATCGGCGGTGGGCAAAAAGGCGGGCGCCACGCTGGGCAGGTTGCGCCGATTGCGGAGGAAGGTGGTTGAATTGACCACGGCCAGCGGGATGTTTTCTTGCGAGAACACGCCCCAATAGGCATCTGCGCTGTCGTAGGTCACCAATTCTGCGCTAAACAGCCCGCTCCGCACCCCGGCTTCATAGTACCGTAGCACGTCGGTCAGGGCGTCTTCATCCAGAGCGGGGTTGCCATCGGCATCCACCAGCCGCCCCCCTGTTTGCACATATTGCGCCAGCAGCACATCATTCACGCGCTGGCCTGCCCGGGGCAGGCCGGGCATCAGAAAACGGGCTTCTGCCGCTTGTACGCTCTCAAATGAAGTAGGGGCTTCTTCAACGGCATCCGCCCGGTAGGCCAGGTGTTGCACCTCCAGCAAAAAGGGCAGGCCATACAGCACGCGGTTGATCTCGCCAATGTTCAGCGTGTTGGGGAGCAGGGTGGCGCGCAGGTCGTCCGGCGCCCATTCGTCCAGGGTTTGGCCAGCCATTCTGCACGGCGCGTTCGAGGTTGTCGCGGCGCACCAGCACCAGGTCTGGCATGGCCGTGGGCGCCACACTGCTCCCGGTGATGAGTGTATCCATGATGTTGCCGACCCCTGGGTAGGCTTGACCCTGACCTGCGACATCCAGGCCCGCAGACTGGTTAGCTAAATTCCTCGAACTTGGCTTCCAGTCTCCCGGTCAGCAGGGCGCTGTTTTCCAGTCGGATAGAGG
>JAAUUD010000267.1 GCA_012031655.1 Anaerolineae bacterium
TCCCGCTGGCCGCTGGAGGCCCTCCTGCCTGCGCTGGCGGGCCAACTGGGCATTCAGGACCTCGAAACGGTGATCCCGCTAGAAACAGAAGCGGGCTACACCTGGTCGATCTTCCCGGCAGAGGTGCAGGGCTTTTCCGTGTACCTGGCCCTGACCGACAGCCTGCAAGATGCCACCGTGTACATCGTGGCCTTGCAGGCCCCGGCAGAAGACCTTGATGCGCTCTATGAGAGCACCCTGCTGCCCGTGTTGCAGAACTTCAGCGAGTCGGAATAGCGGCAGGCTGGCCCCCGCCCTTGCCCCGTTGCCGGGGTGAGGGCCGGGGGCGCTGCTGGCTTAGCGCAGGGCGCGCAGGCACAAAAGCAGGGCCGCCGCGAGAGGCGGAGCGTAGCAGAAAGTGCGGGGCCTCCTGTCAGCCCGAAAGTGAGCCTACAGAGGCATCAGCAGGCCCGCGCCGCTGGCGCTCAGCAAGCCCAGGCACACCACGCCCACCACCAACACAAAGCCAGTCAGAAAAACCACCAACTCACGTTGATCCTTGTGCATCTTCAGGGCACCTCCACACCAGGTCGGCCTGCTCTTTAAGACGCACAACCCGGCCCAAAAGTTGCAGCTAATCCACCCGAAAAAACAAGCGCTCCACCACTTCGCCGTTTACTTCGACTTCGACCGTATAGCGACCGCGCACCCATTGTTCGGCGGGGTCTGGGCGCAGGTCGGCATCGATGCCCAGCACCACGGTTTCGACCCCCTCGGGCACCTCGGCCCGCACGGTTTGCACTTCCTCGCCGTTGGGGTCCAGAAAGCGCGCCGCTACCGGCAGGTTCCCGCCATGTCGGTTGAGCTTGATCACCACGTTGAGGTCATCTGTGGTGGAAAACTGGCTGCTGGGGCGCAGGTCGCTTTCGGCCTGGCCCTGGCCAGCGGCCACGTAGGCGCGGTCAAAAGCGGGGCCACCACAGGCGCTGAGCACCCAAAGCAGGGCCAGAAGCGGAAGAACTTGGGCGGGATGCACAGGGAAACGTTGTCTTTTCTGCTGCATTTTGGATACCTGGCCAATGTAAACGTTTGCAACTTTAAAGAAATGTTTGCATTTCCTTAAAACGGCGCTATACTGTATATAAGGTTGTAGAGATTGAACAACAAAAACAACCGATACTTAGTGCAATTCGCCCCATCAAGCTGGGCCGCACGGCTCAGCGCCTTTCAACATATTTTTTTTACTGCCCGCTGGACCTCGCGTTAAAAAAATACCAGCGGGCAACCCCTTTTTTGCAAAGAAGAGTATTTTTTTCAAATAAAGACGTGGACTCCATTTTCAAATATTACCAGGGCCGCAAGGCCCTTTTTTTTTCGCCTATTCGGCCACGCTGATGGTGATGCCCTGGGCATCAATGCCCAGTGTCCAATAACGGGTTTCGTTGATGCCTGCTTTCTGCAAGGCTTCGAGCATCGCGTTAGCGATCAGTGCATGGTTATAGGCCGCCAGCGCGATGATGGCCGGCCCCTTGCCCGCCAGCGTCACCACCGCAGCGCCATTGGCCAGGCCCGCCGCGCGCGCCTCGTCAAAGCCTGGGATGTACTTGGTGTAGCGCGCTTCGAAGAGGCGGTCGCGCATGGTGCGCCTGAGCATGGCAAAATCGCCATCCACCAGCGCATCGATCATAAACGGCAGGCGGCTGAGGTTGAAGAGGGCATCGGCCAGGGGCACGCTTTCGGGCAGCAGGTCCGCCGTCTGTTCGGCGTAGTCTGGCAGATCGGGCACGATGAGCGTCAAGCGCAGCGGTGGTGGCTCCAGGCTGTTGTAGACCAGCTTGCCGTCCTCGTCTTCCATCACAAAGTTCAAGCCGCCCAACATGGCCGTCACGATGCCTTCTGCCGGGAACCCCGCCCGGCGCGCCATCTCGATGAGTTCGGCGCGGTTCAGGCCGCCCTCGGTGAGGTTGTTGGCGCCCACCATGCCGCCCACATACAGCGCGGTTTCCACGTTCAGCCCGGCATTGCGCGGGATGTAGTTGTCTATGCGGATGGTCAGCCCGGCGGGGGCCATTTCTTTGATCTGAAAGAGCCTTGTGGCCGCCCGCACCACCGGATGCCGAAACGCGCTGGCGACATCCGGGTAGGGCTCGCCCCGGGCGATGACCTCAAACTGATCATCACGGCGGACGGTCATTTCGATGTTGGCGTGCAGAGAAACCGCCAGCCCCAGGCTGTGTAGCCCCGGCAACAGGGAGGTAATGGGCGCGGGGATGGTCACGTTGACTTTGTACACGGCGTAAGCCCTGGATTAGAACAAAGGTAGATTAACAGGCCCGGCAGGAACACGCAACACACTGATGACGAGAAAAGCGGTCCGATGGGCCGCTGATTGCCCACAAGGAAGTAAAGATCCGCCTTCTCACTCAGGAACCCTGCATTCTCCCATACCTGCTCACGCTCTTCAGGGTTCTTACGAAACCATTCGTAGAAACCCCAATCAAGAATTTGTTGATCATGCTTTTGTTGTGCAGTCTGGCAATCCGGGCAGGTATATTCGACACGCGGTTCTTCTGGGAAATCACGCTTGACCTGATATTTGTCTAAATCCGTGAACTGTGACAACGCAAGCTGATACAATTTTCCATAGCGAGCATTCTCGCTGAAATAGGTGCGATGAATCTGACTTGGTTTAATGATGCCGAGGCTTTTCTTCGCACCGTTAACGACTTTCACGCAGGTGCTGGCCACACTTCCGAGAATGTTACGACGTTTAGCACGGTCTTCTATCCTGCCAACCACCTCAACTTTATCAGCCAGGCTCGCCCATTGGCCCTTTGAACCAGCAATCTTCCAGCTTTCGTCCCGTGTGTCTTGTGGATTTTTCTCTACTTCTACATCGATAATATCCCAGACACTCATCGGCGTATCAGGTCTCGTAGGATAGAGGCGGATAAACCCATATTCAGCAGACCACCCAGCAGCACAGACGGTAACACGGCCATCAGCCAAAGGTTCAGGGCATGCCCGCCCCAACAAAATTAGATCAGGAATGCGAATTGCTTCGGTCATTGAGTGTTACCACTTCAAACTCGATCACCCAGGCAACCTGATTTTCACTCGATTTCCCGTGCAACGACTCCCATACCTTCAAGAACTCGCTCTGACTGCCAAATCCCTCCGATTTTGCATCTGATTCGCTAATGTTGGCAACCACTTCGTACCGGATGCTTGTGATTCTGAAGCGTCCAACCTGCCGGGCGCCTCGTTTGGGCTGGATGGCGTATGTTCTGCCAACCTGCCACTTGACTCGATTGGCCTGCTGAATGGCTTTAATTCCACTTGCGTCCTTCACTGGAACTTCAGATGGCTTTGCGGGGCGGCGTGTCTGGGTTTTTTGCCCGTTAACAACCAAGTCCAGGGTACGTTGAAACTGCATTACATTTAAGCCCTTACAGATGTTCTACACCTATAAATATACTGTATTGTTGTCAACTTCTCAACATGGCAAGCCCCGCCCGCCAGTTGTACAAACCGCCAAGCCAGGCATTTGCTCCCATAGGCAGAATCGACTATAGTGCAAATATTGGGTCCACCACGGCGGCAGTTAATGAAGGATGCTGGGGTTATGTTGTATGATATTCCGCTCACCATTGGAATCGAAGAAGAATACCAGATTATCGACCCCCAAACGCGCGAACTGACTTCTTACGTTCAACAACTGATTGACAGTGGGCGGGTGATCCTGGGCAACCAGCTCAAACCCGAGTTCATGCAATCGCAGATCGAAGTGGGCAGCAAGGTGTGCGCCAACATTCAGGAAGCCCGCGCCGAAATCATCCACCTGCGACGCACCGTGGCAGACCTCGCCCGCCAGCATGGCCGTGTGATTGCCGCCGCCGGGACGCACCCCTTCTCCCGCTGGCAAGACCAGAACTTCTCTGCCGGGGAGCGCTACGACGACCTGCAATCGACCATGCAAGACGCCGTGCGGCGCCTGCTGATCTTTGGGATGCACGTGCACATCGGCTTTGGGGACTTCAACGACCGCGCCCCGCGCGAGATGAGCATCACCGTGCTCAACCAGTTGCGCTACTTCCTGCCACACATCCTGGCGCTTTCCCACCTCTTCCCCTTTCTGGCACGGGCGCAACACCGGCATGAAGAGCTACCGCAGCCTGATCTTCGAGAACATGCCCCGCTCTGGCATCGCGCCCACCTTCAAAAGCTATTCAGAATACGATGACTACGTGGAACTGATGGCCAAGGTCCATGCGCTGGGGCTGGAGGGCACCAAAAAGAACCTGGATGGCAGGCCGCCGCTCAAGGACCCGACCAAAATCTGGTGGGATGCCCGACCGCACCCCAACTGGGGCACGCTGGAGGTCCGCGTGGCGGATATGTGCACCCGTGTGGACGAAACGATTGCCCTGGCGGCCTTCATCCAATCGCTGGTGGCCAAGCTGGTCAAGCTGCGTAACCAGAACCAGAGCTGGCGCATCTACCGCAGTTTTATGATCCGCGAGAACAAGTGGCGCGCCGTGCGCTATGGCCTGGATGGAGACCTGATCGACTATGGCAAGGAAGTCGAAGTGCCCATGCGCGACCTCATCGAAGAGCTGATTGAGCTGGTCGATGACGTGGTGGACGAGCTGGGCACGCGGCAGGAAGTGGCCTATCTACGCGTCATCGCGCAAAAAGGCACCAGCGCCGACCGTCAGGTGCTCGCCTTTAACCAGGCGATCTCCGCAGGCGCCACCCCGCGCGAGGCCCTCTACCAGGTGGTGGATCACCTGGTCGCGGAGACGGTCGAGGGCTGGGGAGACGACCTGCTCTCCCAGCCACAACCCGCCACCGAAGGCGCCAGCGGTCTCTAGGCCGCCTGCCCAGCCCCTGTGCGCGGCCACGCACCAGGCCAATGCGCTTTCCCCTGGGGATTGTTGCCCCTGTGGGGCTGCGTGCTGGCTGGTTTCCTGAGCGTTCCCTTTCACGCGGACGAAGCCGACCACCTCTACAAAGCCCGCGACTACGCCATTTATTTTGTGCTGGGGCAACCGGGCCGCCTGCGCGTGGACCCGCCCGTACAGATCGATAGCGAAGCGCATATTCGCCTGCTCACGGGCACCACCAGCGCCTACCTGCACGGCTTTAGCCTGTGGCACAGCCGCGCCCTGGCGCTGGACGCCTGGCAACCGCCCTGGTACTACCCCCGATAGCCCGGCCAC
>JAAUUD010000268.1 GCA_012031655.1 Anaerolineae bacterium
CCGCCCGGCCAGCGCACAGGCCGCCAGCACATTTTGCAGGTTATGCTCGCCCCGTACGCCTGATCTCGTTGCGTTTCGCAGACCACCCGCGCCGCGCCGGTCGGGCTGGAACTGCCCACCACCGCCACGCGCCGCCCCAGCAGAAAGGCCCCATTCGCAACCATCCGCTGCGCCGAGAAGGTGGCCAGCTGCGCCGGGGGCAACCTCCACCAGCGAAGCCGCCACCGGGTTGTCCTCGCCCAGCACCACCACATCATCGCCCGCCTGATAGTTAAAAATGTTGGACTTGGCCGCGATATAAGCGTGCATGGTTTTGTGGCGGTCCAGGTGGTTGGGCGTGATGTTCAGCACAGCGGCGATATCCGGGCTGAGGCGCGCCAGCTCCAGTTGAAAACTACTGAGTTCCATCACCACAACATCTTCGGACTTCATGCGGGCCAGGTCATCCAGCAACACGTTGCCAATGTTGCCCCCAACCCAGGCCGTACGCCCATCTGCGCGGGCCATCAGGCCCACCAGCGTTGTGGTGGTGGTTTTGCCTGCGCTGCCCGTGATGCCAATCACCAGCGCCGGGCAACGTTCCAGAAAGAGGATGGCATCATTGGTGAGCGGAATCCCGCGCTCCTGGGCTGCGACCACGAAAGGCAGGTCCGTGGGCACCCCTCCCGAAAGACACACGAAATCGGCATTATCCAGCAATTCCAGCGGGTGGCTACCCAGGGCAAACTGAATGGGCACATCCAGAAAATCCAGCAGGTCATCTGCCAGAACCCCCATATCGCGCTGGTCCGAGATGGTGACGTGCGCGCCGTGCTGGGGCAGCCAGCGTGCCAGAGCCTTGCCCTGACGCCCAAAGCCCAGCACCACGCCATGTTTGCCTTCCAGGGAAAAATCGGTGTGATTCATTGCAGCCAAAAAGCCTCTGTCGTGCTTGCTCCCTCTCAATTGTAGCGTGTTTGGGTCTAGCGTTCACTGGATTCGTGCAAGGCTGCCCGCACGATCCGTTGCAAGGAGGAAATTGTCACCGGCTTAGTAAGCACTTCGACCACGTTTTCGGCCATTTGCTGCGCGCCCAGGTGCTTAAAGCCGGTCATCACAACCACCGGCAGGTGGGCGTACTCAGGGAAGCTGGCCATTTCTTCTATCAGGACGGTCCCGGGGGCATCGGGCAGGTTGAGGTCCAGCACAATCAGGTCAACCACTTCGCCCTTTTCGAGCAAGGCAAGCGCGGATTGCACCGAATCGACCGCCAAAACCTGGTGCGATGTTGCCAACGCACTTTCGTAGAGTTCGAGCAGGGGCAAATCATCTTCCACTAAAAGGATGGTTGCCATGGGCATTCCTTCGTTTGGCCAGTTGATCTAGCCTAAAGGTATCACGGACGGCAGTAGGGCCACAACCACCCAGAACCTTGCCGGGGATCAGCACATGGCTGAGGAGGGCACCCCGGCAAGGGGAGAGGAGGGCCAGAGGAAGCAGCAGGCGCTAGCGTTGCTTGGAGTTGCCGCGCCGCAAGAAGGCCGGGAGCTCCAGGTTATCCACATCGTAAGTCACCGAGAAGTCTTCCGCCTTGCGCGCATTGTCGCGGGAGGGCGTGGCGGGGGGTTCTTCGGGTTGCTGGTAGGGCTGGGCCTCAGGTTGCTGATAGGCGCCCTGCTGCGGGTGATAGTGCTGCTGATGTTGCTGCGGCGTGGGTTGCTGTTGCTGTGGCGGTTGCGGCGGGTAATAGGGCTGCTGCTGTGTGGGTTGCTGCTGTTGGGGCGGTTGGTTGTAGCTATAGGGTTGCTGTTGCTGCGGGTAGTGCTGTGCGCCTGCGCCCTGGCGTGGCCGTACCATCACCCGGTTCTGCTCAAACCCGGTCGCGATGACCGTAATCCGCACTTCGTCGTGCATGTTTTCGTCAATCACCGCGCCAAAGATCAGGTTCACCTCGGGGTGGGCTGTTTCCTTGATGATCGCGGCGGCTTCGTTGACATCGAACAGGCTCAGGTCGGGGCCGCCCGTCACATTAAAGAGGATACCCCGCGCTCCATCGATGGTCACATCCAGCAGGCTGCTGCTCACGGCGGCTTCGGCGGCCTTGCGGGCGCGTTCTTCGCCAGTGGCGCGGCCCACCGCCATCAATGCCGCGCCGCCTTCGCTCATGATGGCGCGCACGTCGGCAAAGTCCAGGTTGATGAGGCCCGGCACGGTGATGAGCTCCGAAATACCCTGAATACCCTGGCGCAGCACATCATCGGCCATGGCAAAGGCATTCTGGAGGCTGGCGCGCTTATCAGCCAGTTGCAGCAAACGGTCGTTGGGGATGACAATGAGCGTATCCACCTGGCCGCGCAGGGCTTCGATGCCCTCTTCCGCCGAGCGGGAACGGGTGGCGCCCTCAAAAGTGAAGGGCCGCGTAACCACGCCGATGGTCAGGGCGCCCAGTTCGCGCGCCACCGAAGCCACAATCGGCGTTGCACCGGTGCCCGTGCCACCGCCCATCCCACAGGTAATAAAGACCATATCCGCGCCGCGCAGCACCTCGTAAAGTTCGTCTGCGCTTTCCTCGGCGGCTTTGCGGCCCACTTCCGGGTTGCCACCTGCGCCCAGCCCTCGGGTAAGCTTATCGCCAATGCGGATGCGCGTCTTGGCTTTGCTCATCACCAATGCCTGGGCATCGGTGTTGATGGCGATGAATTCCACACCGCCCAGCCCTTCTTCGATCATCCGATTGATGGCGTTGCCCCCGCCGCCACCAATCCCAACCACTTTAATGACGGCATAGCCGTCGTTCAAGTCGCTGCTAAATACTTGATCGGCCATTTAAGCCCTCCTAACTGAGTTCTCATCTGAGGAGAGTACTATCAAAGGTTATGCAGTGCCCTCGCAGTCTCTATTGTATGTCAGAAGTCAAAAATACGAAAGCGAAGCCCGGCGTGGCGGGCCGCGCCTGCGGGGCTTCTGTGCGAATTGACAGGGCAAAATAGGCCAGATCACTCATCCGAGGCCGGGACAAAGCGCCGAAAAATACCGCTGAGCGTCTTGCCGAGGCCGCTGGCGGTTTCCGCCGCCGGAGAGCGACGACGCCTTTGCGCACGTTGGCGCGGCGGCTGTCTTCCACATCCATGATCAAACCCAGGCGTAGCAGGCCCACCGCCGTGCTGTAGGCCGGGCTGCGGAGTGGCTCTGCCATGCCAGAGATGGCCTCTGGCTGGGCCACACGGGCGGGCATTTGCAAAACGCGATTAGCGACCGCCTTCATGCCGGGCAGCAAACTGGCGCCACCAGTCAACACCACGCCCGCCGGAAGCAAACCTTCGTAGCCACTGCGCTTGACCTCGGTTTGCACCAGCTCAAAAATCTCGCTCACCCGCGCATTGATGATGTCCACCAGGTCAGAGCGCTTGACCTGGCTGATGTGTTCCTCGCCAAAGGGCTGCACCGGGAACATCTCCAGCGGTTGCACGGCGCGTGGGTCGGCGTGGCCAAACTCCAGCTTAACCGCCTCGGCCAGTTCGTAGGGCAGGTTGAGCACATGCGCGATGTCGTTGGAGACGTGGTGCCCCCCAATGCCAATGACGCCCGTGTGCCAGACCGTGCCTTCAATAAAGATGGCGATATCGGTGGTGCCGCCACCAATATCCACCACCATGACGCCGGCTTCGCGTTCGGTGGGGGTCAGCACCACATCGCCGGAGGCCAGCGGGTTGAGGATAAAGCGATCCACAAACACCCCGGCGCGCTCGATGGCTTTTTCCAGGTTTTCCAGGCTGGCCGAAGCCGCCGTAATGATGTGCGCTTCCAGCTCCAGGCGATAGCCATGCATCCCGATGGGGTTACGCACTCCCTGTTGCCCATCCAGGTTATAGCGACGCGGGATGATATGCAGGATTTCGCGGCCATGTGGGATGGGGATGGCGCGGGCGGCTTCCAGTGCCTGCACCAGATCGCCCATATCAATAGGCCGATTGCCAGGCGCGCCCGTCATGCCGGTGCTGTTGGTGGACTGCACGTGCGAAGCCGCAACCGAAACAAAAGCCCGCCCGATGCGGTAGCCGCTGCGTTCAGCTTTGTGCACGCTGGCCGAAATGCTCTGGCTGAGGGCGTTCACGTCTGTGACCATGCCCTTCTTCATACCCTGGGCTGGTTCCACGCCCACCCCCACGATGTAGGTATCGTCTTCGCGCACTTCGCCCACAATTGTGCAGATTTTCGTCGTCCCAATATCAATCCCGACGACCAGTTCACCCATATGCTATGTTGCCTTGCCTATTCCGACTTGCGCCAGAGAACAGTAAAAACCGGATAATCCGGGTCGGACACATCGACCTCGCCAAACTGCACCTGGCTGAACTGCGCGGCGACCAGCCCTTCGTACACCAGGGCTTTCATGGCCATATTCTCGCCCGTGCCAAACCAAACTGTCCAGCCACGGGGGTCGCGCCAGCCTAACCCCTGCTGAGGATGATACAACAGGACCTCGGCGCCGCTAAGGCGCGAGCGCAACAACAAGGCCCCCTGCACAATTTCCCGGTCAATGCGCGAGCCCGGCCCCAACCCGCTATCCGTGGGGACCTCGTTGGGGTCGTAGACCACGCGCAACAGGTCGGCCCGGTCTTCGCGCTGGAACATCACAACCCCGTTGATATCTACCCAGACGCGGTCGTTGCCCTGTTCCCAGATGAGCACCGGGTCGCGCTCCTGCACCACGATCTGCACCAGTGGCGAGGACCAGCGCACCCGCACCTCGGCGGCGGCGATGTTGTTGTTGCGCTCCAGCTCCGCTTCCACCTGGGCCGGGTCCACCCAGAAGATATGCTTCTGCGAAATGCCCGCAAAGCGGAAGACTTCTTCCCGCGTGAGGTAGTTAACGCCCCCCACGCTCACGGTAGAGACGTAAAACGCATCGCTGTACAGCAACACCGCCACAATCAAGGTCAGGATGCCGCTCATGATGCCCGAAACCCAGCGCCACGAAATCCAGATGACCCCAATCGGGCGCACGCGCTCCATCGGGCGGTTCTGGACTGCCTGACGGGCTTTGCGGCGTTCCTGGCGACGTGCCCGGGCCGAAAGCGTTCTCTGGGCGGGGTGGCATCTCCACAACGGGCGCCTTCGAGCCGCAACCGGCCAACCAGGCGACGGTGGCGATGACAATCAACGACACGAAAAGCTTTTTCATCACGGCCAACTCCATGG
>JAAUUD010000269.1 GCA_012031655.1 Anaerolineae bacterium
ATGGCTGGCCAGTCGCCGCTAAACAGCGGGGCTTCGGTCACGCCCACTGCGGCGCAGGTGCTCTAGCGTATCCAGCCCCGCCCACACCCGCAATCGGGCACGCGCGTCTTCCAGGGCACCCAGGATGTCTGCCGGGGCCTTGCCTGCGGCGGCCAGTTCGCCCGCGATGAGCGCCAACCAGCCCGCCCCCATCGAAAGCGAGCCTGTATCGAACACCGTGACCTGACGGTTGCCGATTTGCGCGGCAGCTTGCTGGGCGCTTTCGATGAGGCTGCTAATGCTGCGCGGGATGTGAACGGCAATCACATGGTCGGCTTCGGCCAGCGCTTCCCGAAACACCGCCTCGGCCTGGCCCACCGAAAAAGCCGCAGTGGTGGGCAAGGGGTCGTAGCGCACAAAACGCGCATAGAACACCGAACGCGGCAAGCTCTGGCCATCGTCCGGGTAGCTCTCGGTGCCAAAGTTAATCGTCACCGGGATAATGCGGATCCCGTAGCGCTCGCACAGCGCCGCAGGCAGGTCACAGGTGCTATCCGCCACCACTGCCACACGCATCAGGGCAATTCCTCGCTGCTTTCCATGACGGCCAGGCCGGTCGCTTCCATGCCCAGCAGGCAGGCCAGCGTCGGACCATACAGGATGATCGGCCATTCGCGCTTGCCCAGTTCCAGGTTCAAGCGCTCGGTGAGTTGGCGCACGCCTTCGCCCACGAACGGCGAGCTTTGCAGGATCACCAGTTGTTCAACCTGGGTGAACTCCAGCACGAACTCCACCAGTTTATCAATGGCCTGGGTGCGCGTGCGGACCTTTTCCATGGTGATGAGGTGGCCCTCTTCAATGGTCAGAAAGGGCTTGATGCCCAGCATCGTCCCCAGGATGGCCTGCGCTTCGCTGAGGATAGCGTTTTCTTTGATGTAGGTCAGGGAGTCCACATAAAAAATGCTGTAGATGCGGCCAATGGTGCCGCGCACCTGGCGCACCAGCGTGTCCAGGGTGTCAATCTTTTCAGCAGCGCGGGCGGCATGCTCCGCCAGCATCCCTAACCCGGCAGTGGTGGTCTGGCTATCAATCACCGCAATATCGCAGCGCCCCAAAAAGCTCTGGGCGGCGGCTTTGGCATTTTGCCAGGAGGCGTTGAGGTGTGCGGAGGTGTGCAGCGAGAGAATCTGATCTGTGCTCTGGGCCAGGCGGCCAAACACCGCTTCGTAATCCTCCACGCTGGGCGGCAGCGCACGCGGGGTCACGTCTTCGCGGCTGGCCCGCTTAAAGAACGCCTCGGCGTGCATCGGGGCGCCATCCATGTACACTTCGCTGCCAAAGCTAATGCGCCCCGGCACGATGGTCATGCCATAGCGTTGCGGCAGGGTCGGCACGGCAAAATCCGCCGCACTATCCACAACAACCCGAATACTGCTCATTACTCTAGCCCAAGGATGTACGGATAGTGGGCTGGCCGCCCGCGTAAAGCTCGATTTCGAGCTGATCAAAGCGGTTTTGCAGGACCTCGACCAGTGCTTCGGCTTCTGCCGGGTGCACAGCCTGGCCATAATACAGCGAAAGCAACCCGAAGGCTTCCATATCGAGCGTCTCCAGAATGCGCTCCAGCACAGCCTGGCTATCTTCTGCGGCCACGCGCAGCTTGCCATCCACCAAGCCAATCGCCTGCCCTTGTGCCACCTCAACGCCATCGAGTTCAACAGCGCGGGTCGCCGTGGTCACTTCAATCGTTACCACATTTTGCATCGCAGATTGCATGTTTTTGGCCATCTGGCTCAGGTCGGCTTCGTCCGGGCGGAAAGGCAACATGGCGGCCAGACCCTGCGGCAGGTGCGTGTGGGCACCACCACCACCTCGACCCCATCACTCAGCTGGGCGGCCTGCTCGGCGGCCAGGATGATGTTCTTGTTATTGGGCAACACCAGCACCCGGTTTGTCCCTAACCCGCGAATCTGGCTCAGGATTTCTTCGGTGCTGGGGTTGTTGGTCTGGCCGCCTTCCACCAGTGCCGCCACACCCAAATCGGCCAGCAGTTGACCAAAACCCGGCCCTGCGGTCACTGCAACGACGCCAATCTGGCCAGGTTCCACACGCGGCAGTTGGGTGGTCGGCATGTTGACCACGGTCCGCCGGGCGCGCACAAAGGCTTCGTATTGCTCGTGCATGTTTTCCACCACCACATCGGTGATGCTGCCTAGCTGAATGGCATAGCTGATGGGCACGCCGGGGTCATCCACGTGGATGTGGACCTTGGCTACGCTTTCGTTGCCCACCACCACGCCAGAATCGCCCATCGCCTCAATATCGGCTTGATGCGGTCAATTTCCAGGTTTCGCCCTTCAACACGAACTGCACATCATAGTTATAGCGCTCGGCGCCGGGGTCAACCGCCTGCTCAAAACGGTCCTGGGTACGCATCGCCCGCTCGAAAGCAGAGTCAAGTTCCAGCACGCTGGCCAGTTCTTCGCCGCGCAGGTGCTTGAGCATCCCCTCTGCAATATACATCAAGCCAGTGCCGCCGGAATCCACCACGCCGGCTGCTTGAGGATGGGCAGTTGCTCCGGGGTACGCTCCACCGCCTGCCACCCATGCGCCACCAACCGCTCCAGAAAAGCCACGGCATCATGCTCTGGGGCGGGGTCCAGGCGGGCAGCCGCCTCGGCCAGTTCCCGAATAATGGTGAGGATGGTGCCTTCGGTGGGGGTCTGGACGCCGGAATAGGCGCTATCGCTGGCGTGGCGCAGGGCCAAAACCAGAATCGGGAGCGAGAGCTGCTCTGCCGTGCCCAATCCCTGGGCAAAGCCAGACCAGATCCGCGAAAGAATGGTGCCCGAATTGCCACGCGAGCCCATGATGGCCCCGTGCGCCAGCTTGCGCGCGATGTGCGCCGCGCTGGGGCTGGCATCGTCTTCCACCTCGGCGCAGGCGTTGCGCATCGTCAACAGCATATTAATCCCGGTGTCGCCGTCCGGGATGGGAAAAACATTCAATTGGTTTACGCGCTCGTGATGCTGTTCGAGCCAGATGCGGCCCGCCACCGCCAGTTGCTTGAGCGCCTGTCCATCACAACCGTTTGTTGCAAGAGGGTTCATCATCAAAACATTCTTTGGGGAGAACTATGGCGTAAATCCTGAACATGCACGTTGATCTGGGCCACCCGTAGGCCCGTCTGGGTTTGCACCTGGTAGCGCACCGCGCTGATGAGGCTGGTGGCAACGCTGGCAATGTTGGTCCCGTGTTCCACAATGATGTAGAGGTCAATCGTCAGGTGGTTTTCGGCGTCAATTTGCACGTTGACGCCCCGGTGCGGGTCCCGGGTGATGGTGGCAGCCAGCCCGCTGGCGCGGGTCGGGGTCGTCATGCCCACCACGCCATAGGAACGCAACGCCGCATGCGTCACCAGCGAAGCCACGGCCTTGCGGGACATTTCCACCGTTCCCAGCGCCGTCTGTTGGATCATACCGAGTTCCCTCTGATCTGCTGAGCATCCACAGCGCCGCGCAGGTGTGCCATGCCCGCCGGGATGCCGTCTTTTGCCTTAAAGATGGCGGTTCCGGCCACCAGCACATTCGCCCCAGCCCGGATGGAATGTGCCGCTGTGGCGGGATCAATGCCACCGTCCACGCTGATGTCAATGGGGCGTTTTTCAGCCGTGACCAGGCGCCGAAGGCTCTGGATTTTGGGCACCATGCCATACAGGTAGGACTGCCCCCCGCACCCGGGTTGACGGTCATCACCAGCAGCAAGTCAATCAGGTCCAGCACGTGGTTCACCATGATCGGTGGTGTGTGTGGGTTGAGCGCCACCCCGGCCTTGCACCCATAGCCCCGGATGAGCTGCAAGGTGCGGTGCAGATTGGGGCAGGCCTCCACATGGACGGTGATGCTCTGTGCGCCAGCTTCGACAAACGCCTGAATGTGCGCTTCCGGTTCAACCACCATCAAATGCACATCCAGCGGGGCATTGGTCACCCGTCGCGCCACCTCGACCACCATCGGCCCAAACGAGATATTGGGCACAAAGCGGCCATCCATTATATCAATGTGCAGTTGGTCAGCTCCGGCGGCCACCACAGCTTCAATTTGCTCGCCCAGGCGGGCAAAATCTGCTGCTAAAATGGACGGGGCTATCTTGATTACTGAATCCACAGGTTCCGCCTCATCATCGAGGGTATGGTACAGTTTCCACAGGTAAAAATCAACACACAGGCACAGTATGATTATAGCGGAGCAGCTTGCGAAACGTTTCAAGCAGTTTGAGGCCGTCAAAAACGTGACCTTTCGCGCACACGATGGCGAGGTCTTTGGGTTGCTGGGGCCAAATGGCGCCGGAAAAACCACCACTTTGCGGATGCTTTCCACCGTGGTGACGCCCAGCGCGGGCACCGCCACCATCCACGGCTACGACATCCGCACCCAGAAAGACCAGGTGCGTTCGCATCTTGGCATCCTGGTCGAAAGCGCCGGGTTATATGCACAATCGACCACCCGCGAGCACCTGCGCTACATTGGCCACCTGCACGGGCTGAACGGCCCCCCGCTGGAACAGCGCGTTGATGAAATCATCCAGGTGCTGGGCATGACGGACTTTGCCGAGCGCAAAGCCAAGGGTTTTTCCCGAGGGATGGTGCGTAAGGTGGTGATGGGCATGGCGCTAATCCACAACCCCCCCAACATCATCCTGGACGAACCCACCCAGGGGCTGGATGTGGTCAGCACGCGAGCCGTGCGCGAGATTATCCTGCGCTTCAAGGCCGAAGGGCGCTGCGTGATCCTGAGCACCCATCACATGGACGAGGTTGAGCGACTCTGCGACCGGGTGGCGATCATCCACCGGGGGGCACTGTTGGCCGAAGGCACGCCCGCTGAACTCCTGGCCCGCACGGGCGCCCCAGACCTGGAAAGCGCCTTTGTCCAGGTGGTGGGCGCCGAAGCACTGCTAGCCGAAGCCGAACGCGAAGCCCAGAGAGAGCACAAAAAATGAGATTCCGCACCGTTTACCGGATCGTGTTTCGTAAGGAACTGCGCGAGCTGCTGCGTGACCGTCGTGCGCTGTTCTGGCTGTTTGCGCCGCCCATCCTGCTGCCGGGCATCGCGCTCTGCGCTGGCCTGTTCATCGGCACGCAGGCCACTCCGGCATCCGCCCGGGAGGCTTCCCGG
>JAAUUD010000270.1 GCA_012031655.1 Anaerolineae bacterium
GTCTGCCTTGCCCCCACATCTCAAAGGCGGATCCGCTTGCATCCCCACAGCGTTCACCAATAGCAGGATGCCCACCACACCACGCCCCCAGCGCCAGGCTCCGGGCCAGGGTGCCCGCCCCGGCTGGAGCAGGCCCACCCCCAGGACCAGCGGTGCCATCCAGATTGCGGTCGGTTTGATGGCCAACGCCATCCCAAACCAGCTCCTGCCCAGCCCCAGCGCCCCTGCGCCAATGCTCAGCAGCGCGGCCAGCACACCCAGCATCATCCAGGTATCCTGAAACCCCGAACTGGCCAGCGCAATCTCCAGCGGCGCCAGGGCCACCAGCAAGGCAGCCCAGCCTGCCACCTGACGGTCGCCACTCAAACGGCGAGCAAGGGCATAGAACAGGCTCAGGCTCAGCAGGCTGCCAAAGGCGTTGAGCAGACGCAGGGCAAATTCGCTATCGCCCAGGCCCACCTGCCACAGTCCGCTCAGGAAGAAGAAAAGCGGGGGTTTATCCAGGGGCACACCGAGCAGTTGCCAGTCGCCCCAGGCTGTGATGCGGCGGGCCAGGTCCGCGTAGTAGGCTTCATCGCCATGCAAGCGCTGGTCACGCGCCAGACCGCTCAGGCGTAGCGCGGCCCCCAGGACCAGCAGGCTAGTCGGTAAAGCGATAGCGGACCAGGGTCCAGAGCGCGATTGGCGCGTCATACCACTTGATCTTTTGCCTTCGTCCCACTCGCGCCCGTTGTAGGAGATGGGCACTTCGTAAATGCGGATGCCTTTTTTCAGTACCTTAGCCGTGACTTCTGGCTCAAAGTCAAAGCGCTTGGACCGAATGTGAATATTCGCCACCACCTCGCGCCGAAAGACCTTATAGCAGGTTTCCATATCGCTCAGGATGGTGTTATAGAGCAGGTTGGTAGAGAGGGTCAGGAACTTGTTAGCAACCATGTTCCAGAAAAACATGGTTTTGCGCGGCCCCCCCAAAAACCGCGACCCATAAACCACCTGGGCGCGCCCTCATGAATGGGCTTCAGCAGGGCTGGGTAATCGCGCGGGTCATATTCCAGGTCCGCATCCTGGATCAGCAAAACGTCCCCCTCAGCGGCCCGAAACCCGGCGAACACCGCCGCACCTTTGCCCTGGTTATGGGGTTGAAGGATCACTTTTAAGGCGGGCATGGCTTGCTGCATGCGCGCCAGAACATCACGGGTGCCATCCGTGGAGCCATCGTCAACGATGATGATTTCGTGGGCCAGCCCGGTATCCAGGACCTGTTGGGTAATCTGCTCCACGGTCTTGATTTCGTTGTAGCAAGGGATAATCACCGAAAGTTTTAGCGCTTCGCTCAACGCCTCACGCTCCGTAGGCTAACTTGAATAGAAAACTGCCCGCAAACCGGGAGCATTATAGCGGAGGATGAAGCGTGCATACAATGCAGGATCACCCCAGGTCAGGCACAGGTAGCCGGAACGGGGGCAAAGGCTAGAGCAGCGCTTCTACGGCCAGGCCCTGTTGTGCCAGGGCCGCCAGCAACTCCTGAGCTTTTTCAGGACGAATGCTCACCGCGCGTGGGCCAAGTTGCGCCCTGGTGAAGCGCCGTAGCTCTGGCGTGTTGAGGATCAGCGCCAGCATCGCTTCGTCTTCCGTTTGCAGGACGAGCATCTGTTGCAGCACCGCCGTTCCGCTGCTGGAGGCGGGCTCCGCTGCGGGGGCTTCCTCCAGCAGCTTGACCACGCTCGCGGGCACCTGGTCCCGCGTGGTGCGCCGCAGAAAGGTCAGGATGCGATCGTTGCTGATCCCTTGAATTTCCGCCTGGGTAAATCCGTGTTCCGAGAGGCGATATTCGTAGTGGTCGCCCACGCGCCCCCACTCGCTAAAGCGCGCTACCTGGAAGCGGTCGTAGCGGCTAACGTGCCGCGAGGCCAGGATCAGGCCATCTGCCTGAACTTGCAAGTGCGCTTCCTGGTCCGGGCGTTGCGGGAAGGCCGCCCCGGCCACAAAAGCCCGCCCAAAGGCTGTCAGGCGCGCTACTGGGTCCCCTTCCAGGTCGCCCAGGTCCAGCAAGCCCAGCCAATGCATCACTTCCAGGCCCACCTGCAAAGCCGCCCCATCAACTCGGTCCCAGCTTTCAAAGCCCTTCAGATAATCATGGGTGGCGGCATCGCGCAGGTACCAGCTTTCGTAGTCCCCGCCGGGGCGCTGAAAATCCGGGTTGACCTCTTTAATGAGCTGAAGCAGGTCATCCAGGCTAAACCAGGCGTGCTCGTCCCTGAATTGTTCCAGCGTTCCTTGCAAGGTCTGGCGGAGCAGGCGCGGGTCGTTCTGCCAGCCGGTTTCCTCGATGAGTACATCCGCGATGTGGGCCAGCTCATTAAAGACCAGGCTCTTTTGCCAGGCTCCCACCAGGGATTCAACCTGAGCGGTACGGGTTTGTTCCAGCCAATGGCGCGTGGGTTGCGGGAGCGGTTTGCAGACCTGCTCCTGCACGCTGACCAGCTCCAACGAAAGCAGCAGCCCCAGCATCAAGGCGATGCGGCGCGGGTGCGAGCTCCCCAGCCAATAGCCGCCCAGCACTTGCTGGTCAAAACTGCCGAGCGTGTTGCGGGCCAGCTTGACCTGCTCCACCTGCAAGTAGGCCAGCAGCGTCGTCAGGTCATCGACCAGGGCGGTATCGCGCGGTGTGTTTCGCCGCTGATCTCCGCGATAGGGTGCAGGGCTGGCGCTTCGCCCTCGGTGAAGTCGGGTTCGGTGGGGTCGTTGTCAGGGCATAACGGGTCTTGCGGGTGGGCAACACGGTTGCCAGGTCCGTTGGAACATAGGCAAACGCCTGGGTGCCCGTTTGTGCCTGGTCATAAGTCACGCTGACGAAGCCATGATAATAGAGTTTTTCAGCGGCACCCAGCGGGTTCAGGTGCGGTTTTTCCTTTTTGAGCAGTTCCGGCCCCATCTGACGGATATCCTGATACAGCCGGGCTACCATCGCCAGGGGGCGCCGCGCTTCTGGGGCAGTGAGCAACGATTGCAGCGCGTTGTAGGCATCATCTTCCAGGCGTTCCCATTCGCGCGTCGCGTTTTCTGGCGCGAGCATGACGCTGACTAGCTGCTTGGCAGCCTCTTTGGGGTCGCGGGAGGCCAGGTCCACATCCCAACGATCCGCTATGATCTCCAGCAATTCGATGTCGTAACCCTGTAAGGTCTTGAGCAAGTTCACGGTCATGCTTCCGTAAATGGATGTGCTTCTATATGCCATGATCTTAACGCTGGGGTTGGGTGGCTTGCAAGCCAGCTTCCTCCCCCAGATGGCGTATTGCCTGCCGCGCGCAGCGGTGCTATATATGTGGTTACACCTATGTGGCTGCATCTATGGAGGCCAGATGTCACTCCGCCATATCATCCTGGGCTTGCTAAAGTATCAACCTTTTTCGGGTTATGACCTCAAGCAAACCATTGATGCATCTACTCGCCATCTGTGGCACTGTGACCTGCCGCAAATCTACCGTGCCCTGGATGCAAATCTCCAGGCGGGCTGGGTTTCGGTGGAAGCAGACGATGCCAGCCCGCGCCACCGCAAGCTTTATTCCCTGACCCCAGCCGGAGAAGCTGCTTTGCTGGACTGGCTGGCGGAACCGCTGGAAGTGCAGCCAGTGCGCTTGCCGAACCTGGCGCGCCTGTTCTTTGGGCGATTTGCGCCCCTCGACCAACTCCGCGATCAGATGCATACCTACCGCAGCCAACTTCAAGCGCGCCTCAGCGTCTACCAAACCGTTCAAGCCCGCCTGCAAAATGCGGAGGACCTGCACCCGGTTGATTTGAAATTCTGGTTGATTACCGTCGACAATGGCCTGCGCCTGACCGAAGCAAGCCTGGCCTGGTGCGAGCAAACCCTGAACACATTGGCAGAAATCGAAAGGATGCAAGCATGAGCGTCTTTGTTCAAATCAAGGATTTGCGCAAGCAGTACAACCCGCCGGAGGGGGTTTTTGCGGTGGGCAAAGAGACCCCCGTTAATCTGGAGATCCGACAAGGTGAGATTTTTAGCCTGCTGGGCCCCAATGGCGCCGGCAAGACCACCTGCATCAGTATGATGAGCACCCTGCTGACCCCCACCACGGGCGATGTGATCATCAATGGCCACAGCGTGCGCACAAACCCGCTAGAAGCCAAGCGGCAAATTGGCGTGGTGCCCCAGGAACTCGCCCTCTACCCCACCCTTACGGCGCGGCAAAACCTGGAGTTCTTTGGGCGTATGTACAGCCTGAGCGGGAAAGCGCTCAAAAGCCGCACAGATGAGGTCCTGGAGTTCATTGACCTGAAGGACCGCGCCAACGACCGCATTGAAACCTATTCCGGCGGGATGAAGCGCCGCGTTAACATTGGCATTGGGCTGATGCACCGCCCCAAGATGGTCTTTCTGGATGAACCCACCGTGGCCATTGACCCACAAAGCCGCCGCCGCATTCTGGATACGGTTAAGCTGCTGAATGAGCAGGGCATGACGGTGCTCTACACCACCCACTATATGGAAGAGGCGCAGGAGCTTTCGCACCGCATCGGCATTATTGATCATGGGGAGATTATCGCGCTGGGCACCCTGGCGGAACTCACCCAGCGCGTTGAGGAAAAAGACAGCCTCCAGTTCCACGTAGGCGAAGCAATCATTGACCTTGAAGCGCTGACCGGCGCGCTCAAGCAGCTCCCCAGCGTCGAAGAAGTTACCCTGCAAGAGGGCGTATTGCGCGTGATGGCCAAAGAGGGCCGCGCCCGCTTGCCCGCCATCATCAGCCTGCTCACCGAACAGCAGGTGCCGCTGCAATCGGTGGAAGTGACCGAACCCGACCTTGAAGCGGTCTTCCTGCACCTGACCGGGCGCGCCCTGCGCGATTAACTAAGGAGCACCCCCCCCGATGCTAAGCAAAGTTTGGGCGGTGGCCTTTAACGGGCTCTACCGAACCTATATCGACCAAACCGCCTTGCTCTATATGTTTCTGGCGCCCCTGGCCATCAGCACCATTATGGGCCTGGTCTTCAGCGGCGGTGGCGACATCGCCCTGCCGGATAGCGAGTTGCTGGTGGTGAACCAGGACGCAGGCGCACTGGGCCAGGAATACGTCAATGTTCTGGTTACCAACCCGCCAGCGGGCCTGGCGGAGCTGCTGA
>JAAUUD010000271.1 GCA_012031655.1 Anaerolineae bacterium
GATGCCGCATCGCCAGAATCTGGAAGCCGCCGGCCTCCTCCAGGAAGAACGGGTCGCTATGGGCGAAGACGGCGTTGGGAACCTCCTGAAGTTGAAGCCCGAAAAGCCGCGTGGGCTTGAGCAGCTTCTCGCGCAGCCCGACCACACCGCCACCCAGCAGTAAAAAGCTCTTACTGCTGAGGGCCGAGCGAATCACCACATCTGGACTCTGCTTTACCTCACCGATTAAACGCTGTGCCAGCACCAGCCCCACAATCACCGCCGGAATTTCCATAATGACGTACATGGTGGGCATAAACCCTTCAAAAGGCTCATTCGCCTCGGTCAAAAAGGTTACAGCAGCGCTGAGAGTCACGGCGGAAACCGCGCCATAATGAATGCCCAACGCAATGGCATTTTCCGCATCCATCCTGCCCATGTAGCGCAAAATCCAGAAGGTCCATAAGGGAATGCCTGCACCCAATAGGGCAGTAACCAGCGCCGTTGTGCCGAAGTTCGTTAATGAAGATTCTGCCAGGTCAAAACCGCCTTTTAAGCCGATGGCGAACAGCAGATAAATCGAGATAATGTCGTAAATCTGGCTGGGGATGCGTAAGTCACTTTTCACCCGGACGGCAATAATCCCCAGAATGAAGGCCAGTACCATCGGTGAAAGCAGATTCAGACGCATAATTTCAAGGATGCTCATCGCACATTACACCTGTGTCTTTTCAACACCAAATAAAGGGGGAATTATGCGTGATGATGTAGAAAAAGCGAAGGTGTTTATTCTGGCAGCAGCGCCAGCGCCGCGCCGAAGCGTCTTTGCAGGGGCGGGGCAGCCATATCTGCCAATGCCCACACGATTGTCCAGAAGAACGGATAGCGATAGGGGTAAAGTCCTTTTGCCACCATGCCGCGCCGCAGCAGCATCTGCCCCATGCGATGCTGCAAGAGGGTGGTTTTATACTGCCGGAATGAAAAATCCTGCGTGGCAAAGGCGTGTTTAATCGCCTGTGTGACCAGCCAGCCATATTCCATCGCATAGCTGATGCCCTCCGCAAAGAGCGGGTCTACGCCCGCCGCATCCCCGGCCAGCAGCACATGCGGCTGAGAAAATATCGCATCCCGGTTGAACCAGCGCACCGGATGCCCCTCTAACTGCACGGACTCCGCATCCACCTGCCGCGCATCCAGCCCCTCTAAAAAGGTCTGCTTCAGGTTGCCGTGCTGCCGTTCACTGGCCGTTTCCGGGGCGATTCGGCTGTCCATGATGCCCCGGTTCATATGCGGCTGCCCGTTGATATAACACGGGAAATCCCACATATAGCCCTGGATGCCCTGGGGCACGCAGGAGAAGTCAAAAACGGCGGCGCCCTCTTGCCAGGCCTGGCTCTGGAGCGGCTCCAGCGGCGTCAGCGCCCGCAACAGGCGCGCAATGCCAACCGTGCTGCGCATCTGGAGTTTGCGCCGGATGGTGCTGTTGGCGCCATCGGCAGCCACCAGCACCTCTGCTTCGTAAATACCCTGGTCCGTCAGCAAGCGGACGCCGCTGGGCAGCACCTCCACCGCCTGGACGCGCGTATTGGCCTGGAAGGGCACGCCGCACTGCTCTACGGCACGTGCCAGGGCTGCGTCGAACTCGGCCCGGTCAAAAACGCGCATGGCGTTCGGGTGCTGGATCGTGAAGGCGCGCTCGCCCAACCGAAAAACCAGGCGGTGTGCCACAAAACGACGGGGCATCGATGGCCACGCCCAGCGCAGCGAGCTGCTCATCACCATGCACGGTCACGCCCCCGCCGCACAGCTTGGGGCGCGGGTGTTGCTTGGCTTCGAGGATGAGGGTTTCTGCGGCCAGCGCTGGGGCGCGCTGCGCCAGATGCAGCGCGGTGGCGAGTCCCGTGGGGCCGCCGCCAACGATCAGGACCTTGCGGCGGGTGCGAGTTTTCACGGGGGGTTACCAGCTTCCACGGCTAACCTTCAGGATAAAGCGGCGTGTGACCGGCTGGGGCGTTTCCAGGTCGCTCCAGGTGGCTTGTGCAAAGGCGCGCAGGGCGCCCACCAGTTTTTCGAACAGGTCCGGCGGCAGAAACCAGCTTTCGGCATCCAGGCGTTGCTCCACCTGTTGCAGGCGCTCGGCTGGGCTAACGTGCAGCGTCCATTCTGCCACCTGGATTTCGTGCTGTTCGGTGGCGCCGAGCTCTGCCAGTCGTTCGGCCATCGGGCGGCCTGCCGAGGGCGGCATCAGGTTGGGGGAGTGTTGCACCGCCAGGCTACGCAACTGATTTCGTAACTTACCCACCACCGACTCCGGATCAATCCAATCATCGCCCTGGATGAAGGCGGCCCCAGGCCGCAGCAGCCGGGCAATTTCGGCCAGCACCGTGGGTAAATCTTTGGATAAGTGTAGCACATGCACCGCCAGGGCGGCATCGAATTGCCGCGCCGCAAAGGGCATCGCCTGCATATCAGCACGCACCAGGCGCAGGCGCTCGCTCAGGCCGCTGGGCTGGCTGGCGCGCGTCTGGGCCAGCATCTCTGCGGAAACGTCAAAGCCGGTGACCTGGCACCCGGCCAACGCTACTGGATAGGCAATCCGCCCCGTCCCAACGCCAATTTCCAGCACGTGGCCACCCCCCCAGCCAACTGGGCGATGGCAACCCCGATTTGCCGGGAAACCTCCGGCGGATGGGCACGCTGTTGGTTGTAGCGTTCGGCAACCCGGCTGTCAAAGTCAAAGTTGGGGTTCATGAGCAGTGGCTTTGTTTATGGCTATGCAGATGGCAGAACAGGAATGGGCAACACAGGGCATAACCCTGCTTTGCATGCACACCAGGCAGCCAGTGTTCTGAGTTGTATATGCAAAACCGCCCCGGCTCTGGCCATTTGGCTAGCCGAGGCGGAAGGGCAGAGCGCGCTATTCGTAGGCCGGGCGAACCGTGCCGTCTGGCGCGTAGACCTCGTGATCTGGGCGGGCCAGGTGGCCTTCCAGCGAGGGGTCGTTTTCTGGCAGCAGGGGTTGCCGCGCCAGCGACCACAGGAACAGCGCCACCCAGAAGCCCCCAAAGCCCAGGATCAGCGCAAAGTCCCATACCTCAATGCGGAGGTTGTCATAGAACGGCGGCATCACGATCCAGTACATCTCTACCACGCGCAGCAGCAGCAACCCGCCACCCAGCACGGCCAGGGCAGGGCGCATCCGCTTGACACCCGGCAGGATCAGCAGCACGAAGGCGATGAAGTGCAACGCCACCATCACAATGGAGTAGCCTTCCCACGCGGCATTGAAGCGTATGGCGTAGAGGTTGGCTTTTTCTGGGATGTTGCCGGACCAGATCACGATAAACTGCATAAAGTTCAGGTAGCCCCAGGTCATCAGCGAGACCAGGAGCAGCGCGCCCAGGTCGCCAATCGCCTTGGGCGTGGCGATGTTCACCATCGGCGCGGTGGTCCAGAACAGGGCCAGCACCATCAGCAGGAAGCCCAGCCCGGCCAGCGCTTGCTGGCTCATGGCCAACCAGCCAAAAATGCTGGAGAAGGAATTGTAGTCCAGAGAAAGCATCCAGTCGAACGCGGCAAAGGTGGCGGTGATGAAGTAGAGGACGATGCCGAGGATGGCCACGGGTTGCACACGAGCGCGGGTGTTTTCGCCCCGGTCGGCGGCATAGTCCCACTCGCTCAGCACATAGGCCAGCACGGTCCAGACCAGGAAGTAGATCAGACTGCGCAGGGCAAAGAAAGCCTGGTTCAGGTAGACTTCTTTTTCGGCGCCAAGCTCAACGCCTTCTTTGGCCCAGGGGAAGACCTCTGGCTGGCTAACCAGCAAGGGGATCGCCAGCAAGCCGAGCAGGGGCATGGTGCGGGCGCCCGCAGCAGCCAGGCGTTTGAGGTTATACACCCAGCGGCTATCGAACACAGACCCCAACAACAGCCAGATCAGGCAACCCTGCGCCAGCGTTAGCCAAAACAAGAAAGCGAATAAGTACACCTGGTAAAAACGATCCAGATCAGAGGCAGCCCCAAGCGTTCCGAGGATGATCCCCACAATGGCCACAACAATGGCCCCAATCTGCACAAGCGTAAAGTTAAAGGTGCCAGAATTGGTTTGACTCATGACTTTTCTTCCCCTTGTGTTCCCCATATGCGGACTGGCCATACCCTTTACCAGGCAATCGCCACAGCGCACCTGGTCGCGGTTTGTTTAAACAACACGCAACCCGGCCTGCATGTGCCTGCTGAAGTGATGAATCCAGGAAGGAGGCATAGCCAGTTCGAAAAAGGGGTTTTGCGCGTCTATATTCAGTTTACTGCATTTGTCAGAGCAGGACAAATACCAATTTGAAGGGCCGTAACCCGGCTTTTCGATTGCCCCCCAGATGCGCTACAATACACGCTCGGCGGGGGTCGCTAAAAGCCCCGGCTGTGCCTGTGCTCACCTCAGGGAATGTAAGGAGTAGAACCGCGCCATGCCCTACGATGATTACCTGTTTCGTGGCGATTTAGCCAGCCTGGACCCCGATGTGGCGGCGCTGATCGATCTGGAAGCGCTCCGCCAGGCGCGCAAGCTGATCATGATCCCCTCGGAATCCAGCATTCCCCAGGCCGTGCGCGAGGCGGTAGGCTCGGTGCTGGGCAATATCTATGCCGAGGGGTACCCACCAGAGCACTGGCGCTGGCTGGATGAGGGCGAACTGCTGGACGTGGACGTGCGCCTGGCGGAATTCCGGCGTAGCGGCAGCCCGCGCTACTACAAAGGCACCGAAATTGCAGAACTGGTCGAAACCCTGGCCCAGCAGCGCACCGCCCAGCGCTTTGCCAATGCGCGCATCTCGGCGGACCGCCTCTATGTTAATGTGCAACCGCTATCGGGTGCGCCCGCCAACAGCGCCGTCTACACCGCGCTGGCCCGGCCCGGCGACACCATCATGGGCTTCGACCTTTCGCATGGCGGGCACCTGACGCATGGCTCGCCGGCCAACCTTTCCGGCAAGTGGTTCCGGCCGGTGCCCTACACGGTGCGCCGCGAGGACCAGGTGATCGACATGGCGGAGGTCGCGCGCATCGCGCGCGAGGCGCGGCCAAAGCTGATCATCGCCGGCGGCAGCGCCTATGCCCGGCACTGGGATTTCGCGGGATTCCGCGCCATCGCCGACGAGGTGGG
>JAAUUD010000272.1 GCA_012031655.1 Anaerolineae bacterium
CCTCACGCGCGGCTGGCTGGGCCTGCTGACTCTGCAGGCAGACCGACGGGCCTCGGCTGCCCTGCGTGCCGCCCTGGAAACCCTGAGCCACTTCGAGGAGCCTTCCGCATGAGCATCCCGGTCTATTACACACCCCTGCACCAGGGCCATGCCCCGGCCCACGAGTTTTATCAAGGCCGGGTGCTGCCCTATCCCGAACACCCGGGGCGCATCGAGCAGCTCCGCGCGGACCTGAGCACCACGCCCGGCCTGGCGCTGGTCACGCTGCAATACTTCCTGTTTTGCGGCAGTCCTTTCGCCTGCACGATTACCTGAGCTGGTACCTGGCGCCTAGCCTGGCCATCTGGGGGGCGCTGGGGCTGGGCTGGCTGGCGGAACAACGACGGGCCTGGGCCCGGCTGGCGCTGGTGGCCTTGCTGGCCGCCTATTTTGCCAGTGGGGTTCGTTGGTTGCGCGTGTTGTACCCCGGCGGCGAGGACTTTGGGCTGGCAGTGGGGCGGCAGGTGCGCGAACTCGCGCGCCGGGCGCGGTCATCTTCACCAACATGACCTGGAACCCGGCGCTGTGGTACTACGCCGAGCGCGAATTCTGGCACGACCCCTCCGACACGCGCTACACGCCCGGCCCGGGTGACCTCTGGCTGGAGTGCCGCCCGCTGGACCAGACCTGGCCGCCAGACCGCCCGCCCACCCTGCGCGGCGGGGGGTTTGCCTGCGTGCTGGAGGCTGCCCCGCTGCCCGCCGGCGCCGGAGGCTAGCTCTTCTTCTGCCCCGTTTCGATGAACACGCCCGGAAACGCAATGTCGACTGACTCGGCGTAGCGCTGGCCGTTGTGCTTATCGTGGCGGCCAAACTCTGGCGCTTCGATGTGGACGCGCAGGGTGTAGGTGCCGCTGCCCGGCAACACCCAGTTGCGGCCATAGTGGTAGAGCCAGGGGTGCCACAAAAACGGTTGCTCGTGCGTGCCCACGGATTGCTCGTTTTCGTCCAGCAGCGTCAGGCGCACGTTCAGGCCGGGGATGAAGCGACCATCGGCGGCATCGCGCACAGAAATTTCGATGTGGGCGTTTTCGTCCTGCGGCTCGAACCAGACCAGCTCGCCCGCCATCAACCGATACATCCCCTCGGCGTGTTCCACCGCATAGCCCACGCGATAGTCCCCGACCTGCCGTTCGGCGCCGTGGGCCTCGTCCTGGATCATCACCCTGAGCGCGGCTTCGAGCGCCTGGCCCTGTTGCCGGGCCAGCTCCAGTTGTTCGCGGGTGGCCTCGTCGCTGGGGGTCATTGTGGCTGCCATGGTTTTTACCTCCTGTGGTGTTGTGAAGCGTTAGGTTGCAGGGGCTTAGGCCCCCTCCCCAGCATAAACGCGGCAATTTGCACCGGGTAGGGTGGGGGTGGGAGCGCGTGTTGTCCAGGTGGCCTATTTGGGGGGGGGAGAAAGCACAAGCCCCGCCTGGGGGACAGGCAGGGCTTGTGGGGGCGTGGCTGGCAGCCCCTTAGCCGAAGGAGGCCATCACCTTATCCAGCGACTCGCGGCCCGGGCGCAGGTCGCCCTGGGCCAGGTGGACCAGGGGCGTTTCTGGCAGGTGCAGGAAGTCGTGGATGGTCTTGTGCTGAGTGTTGATGTACAGCAGGCCAGTTACCAGTTGTTGGCGGTGCAGCGCGTCTTCGATGAGGTGCAGCGCGGCCATCTTATCGGTGGGGTCGTGGCTTTCTGCGATCTTCTTCAGCAGCACGCGGTTGCCGTTGTGCAGCTCCACCTCGCGGACGGTGCCCGCTTCCTGTTCGATCTGCACTTCTTCGTATTCCGGCACGAAGGTGAAGTCGTTGACCACGTCGTTGTGGTTTTTGCCCCACTCGTAGCCCTTGGTGCTGGATTCGTGGTCGTTAAAGGTCACACAGGGCGAGATGACATCCAGCACGGACAGCCCGCGATAGCTCAGGGCGGCCTTCAGCAGCTCTTGCAGTTGCTTTTTGTCCCCACTGAAGGAACGGGCCACAAAGCCGGCGCCGCCGATGAGCGCTTCGTAGCAGATGTCGATGGGCGGCAGTTCGTTCAGCCCGGCATATTTGATCTGCTGGCCAACATCTGCCGTGGCAGAGAACTGGCCCTTGGTGAGGCCGTAGACGCCGTTGTTTTCCACGATGTAAACCATGGGCACGTTGCGGCGGACCACGTGCTTGAACTGACCCATGCCGATGCTGCCGGTGTCGCCATCGCCCGAGACGGCCACGGCGGTCAGGCTGCGGTTGACGGTCATGGCGCCGGTGGCGATGGAGGGCATACGTCCGTGCAGCGCGTTGAAGCCATGCGAGCCGCCCAGGAAGTAGGCCGGCGTTTTGGAGGAGCACCCGATGCCGCTCAGCTTGATGACGTCATGCATCGGATAGCCCAGTTCCCAGATCACTTGCTGAATCTGGGCGGAAATGGAGTTGTGGCCACACCCAACGCACAGGGTCGAGGGCTTGCCATCATATTCCTTCAGGGAAAGGCCAAGCGGGTTGGTTTTGTTGCGGCTACCCATGGGGTTTAGCGTCCTTCTCTGGCTAGCAATTCTTCAGCGATGAAGGCGGCGGTCAGCGGCAGGCCGTCGCACATGTGGATGGGGCGGATGCGCGCCGCGTATTCGGGCATGTCCATCCGCAGGATTTGCGTCATTTGCGCGTCCCGGTTGTTTTCCACCAGGTAAACATGGTCATAGGCGCGCACGAAGTCGTGCACGGTGGGCGAAAGCGGCAGGGCGCGGATGCGCAGGTACTCTGCCGGGTAGCCCTGGGCCGCCAGCAGGTCCCGCGCTTCTTCGATGGCGGGGTCGTTGGAGCCGTAAGAGATGATGGCGACTTTGGCGCCCTCGGCCCGGTGAACAATGGGCTGGGGCAGCTTATCCCGCGTGCCTTCGATCTTGCGTTCCAGGCGCTTGAGGTTGACGGCCCACTTTTCGTTATCTTCGGTGTAGTTGCCATATTCGTCGTGGCCGGTGCCGCGCGTAAAGTAGGCGGCGCGGGGGTGGGGCGTGCCCGGCAGGGTGCGCTCGCCAACGGCATCGCCATATTTATCCATGTAGCGCGCAAAGCCGTTCTGCTGAATTTCTTCTGCTGAGAGCACCCGGCCCCGGTCCAGCGGTTGGTCTGGATATTCAAAAGCCTCGCAGGTCCAATAGTTCATGCCCAGGTCCAGGTCCGAAAGGATGAACACCGGCGTCATGAAGCGTTCGGCCACGTCAAAGGCCTGCCAGCCAAACTCGAAGCACTCGCCCACCGAGCCGGGGATGAGGCAGAGCTGCTTGGTGTCGCCATGGCCCAGAAAATGCGTAAAGAGGATGTCGCCCTGCGAGGTGCGGGTGGGCAGGCCGGTGCTCGGCCCCATGCGTTGCACATCCCAGATGACGCCGGGCAGCTCCGCAAAGTAGCCCAGCCCGGCAAATTCTGCCATCAACGAGATGCCCGGGCCGCTGGTGGCGGTCATGGAGCGCGCCCCGGCCCACCCCGCGCCCCAGCACCATGCCCAGCGCGGCCAGTTCGTCTTCGGCCTGGACCACCGCATAGGTCGGGCTGCCGTCGCTGTTGTGGCGCAACTGCCGGAACCACTCCGTGGCGGAGTCTACCAGGCTGGTGCTGGGCGTGATGGGATACCAGGCGATGAACGAGCACCCGCCATAGGCCGCACCCAGGCCACCGGCGTTGTTGCCTTCCACCAGGAACTTCCCGGCGTTGTGGTCAACGGGCGTGCGCTCGGTGTAGAAGGGGTCCTGCTTGGTCCAGTTGGCGGTGGCCCACTCGTGCGCGGCCTTCACCACGTTCATGTTCATGTCTACGGCCTTGCGCTTGCCGCCGAAGTGGTAGCTCAGGGCATAGTCAATCTCGCTGAGTTCGATGCCCAGCAGCGCGGCCAGCGCGCCCACGTAAACCATGTTCGCCACGTAGCGGTTGCGCTCGCGCGGGATGTCGAAGGGCGCCATCAGGTCCTTGATGGGCACGCGATAGAAGTAGAGGTCGTTGCGCTCGGGGGGCGTGATCTTCCAATCCAGCGGGTAAATCACCACGCCGCCGGGGTTGACCTTGGCCACGTCTGCGCTAAAGGTTTGCTCGTTCCAGCAGACCATCACTTCGTCGCCTGCTTTGCGGGCGCGGTAGCCTGCTTTGCTCAGGCGGATGATGTACCAGGTGGGCAAGCCCTGGATGTTGGAGGGGAAGAGGTTTTTCCCGTTCACCGGGATGCCCATGCGGAACAGCGCGCGGATGATGGCCACGTTGCTGGTCTGGCTGCCCGAGCCGTTAGCAGTGGCCACATTGATGCTAAAGTTGTTCACGATGCGCCCGGCCTGCTGGGGAACCATCACCGGGGAGCTTTGCAGGTCTGCAATTGCCATAGGGTCCTATCCTTTTGAATTGTGTCTGAGCGGCAACGCCTTGGAACGTGGCGCGCCGTTGGCGGTTTCTTGGTGGTTCGGCTGGTGTCTCAGCAAGCGCGTATGCTCGATAAATGCCTCCAGGCTGGCTTGGTGATCTTCGGCGAGCAGTTCTTCCGCGATGCGCTCGTGGTAGGTCCACACGCGCTCCAGATAGGCATAGTCCGCGTAGCGGTTGAACTCGATGGCTTCGTAGGCTTCCCAGTAGCCTTCCAGAATGCCCCGCACAAAGGGGTTCTCCAGGCGCTGAAAGATGCCCATATGAAAAGCGCGGTGTTCGGCATGGGGGATGATGACGTGTTCGTGGCGCAGCTTATCCCAGGCGCGGCCCACCAGCGCCTTGAGCGCGAGCTTGTCTTCCAGGCTCAGGTGGGCGGTGGCTTCGTGCCAATAGGCCATTTCCACGTGCACTCGCAGGTTGCTGTAGTGGTCAAACATGCTGCGCTGGGCGGCGATGTTAAAGAACAGGATGGTGCGTAAGGCGGGCATAAAGTCAAACGGCAGGCAGCGAATGCCGGTGCGGGGCCGCACATCCACAATGCCCAGATTGCGCGCTACTTCCAGCTGCTCCCGCAATTTGCTGATGCTGATGTTCAGGGAGTCGCTTAGTTCGCTGAGCGACGGCACACGATCACCCGGCTGCAAGTTGTTCAGGAGGATGTAGCGGAGCAGGTCAGAGTCCAGGTGCTTGAGCAGGGT
>JAAUUD010000273.1 GCA_012031655.1 Anaerolineae bacterium
ACAGGTTAGCGTGCACCCGGCGGGCAATCGCTTGCTTTATCGGCAGAATCGCGCGCTGGTCCTGGTTGATGTGCGCGATGGCACACAAACACGCCTGCTGGACCTGGACCGCCTGGGCTTGCCGGGCGAGCTGGCTTTTTTCCAGGCAGCCTGGCAACCCTAGGTAACCCCGGCAACACGACGTTATTAGCCAGCATATCGGAGATCACAGGCTCCCCGTAAATATTGCATTCGGCGGGCACTTGGGGCGATTGTAAACCCGCCAGCGGTTGGGCCGGGTTAAAGTGATTCCACACGCGCCGGGCTACTTCTTCCAGCAGAAAGAACGAGCTTTCGTCTGCGAAGGTGGTGCGCTCGTGATAGGCCATCACCAGCACATAAGCACCCTGCGGCGTCAGCACGATTCCGGCATCGCCACGGGTGTCATCCACCCAGCCATGCTTATGGGCGAGGGTGGTCCCCGGCGGCACGCCCCGTTCAATGAGCCGCCCCACTTTGTTCCCGCTCATGACGCGCAACATCTGGCGGCATTCGCGCTGGTCAACCAGAGTTCCAAAGGTTTCCACCAGTGGACCGCTACCATCTGCCGCACACTGATAAACGCTGGTCAGTAGCCAGCCCAGGTCCTCGACCGTCAATTGGTTGAAGCGGTCTGGCAGGTTGCTTGCCTGGTCTGCGTTGGTGGTGATGGGCACCGCCGGGGCGGGGGTTGGCGTGGCGCTGCCCATCGGCGCAAAAAAGGGTGCCGAGATAAAGGTGTTGCCTAGCCCGAGCTGGCTCATCATCTCGGTGACGCGCTGCGTGCCCAGCATAATGTCGCCATCGCCAATAGTGGTCAGCATCCGGTTGGTGGTGATGTTCTCGCTACAGAGCATGGTCGTGGCCACCAGTTCGGCATCGGTGGTTTGCAGAGGCGCGCTGCGTTGCAGGAAGTAGCGCACCAGGATGGGGATTTTGTTGATGCTCATCCCGCTGTACGCCACGCCGCCGTTTAGCGTAAAGTGCTGGCTCGTCCGCAGATCCAGCACAAAAAGCGAGGCTTCTTTATCTGTACGCGGCGCCACCCCCTGCGAAAGCAAATATTCGTGCAGGGGAACGCCCAGAGCAGCCCGCAGGGCACTGCTATCAGCGGTATCAAAGGCGATCGCCAGGGCAGGCGCATTGCTGACCACCGTATCTGGGGTGGCGCTGGGCGTGGGGAAGGGAATTTGCAGGTCATTAATCACGGGCAAGGTAAAAATATCGCCCTGGATGTTTACCAGGTCTTGCAATACCCAGCCTTCGCCATTGGGCGCGCCTTCAATCGCCACCTTGAGCCAGGGGAAGTTGCTGTGTCTGGCCAGCACAACCATCACCGCGCCGCCATCCAGGGTGGTGATGGTCGGGTAATCTACCCCCGGACCATAGCGCAGATTAGACCGGCCCTGGAGGGTGGCCGTCACCAGATTAACCTGTGTCGGCGCAGATACCGGAGCGGTCGCCGCTGCCGTGTTTCCATCGCTAGTTGCATCGCCAGAGGGCGCCTCAACGGGTGCTGCCGGCGGAAAGCCACCGCCATCCGCCGGCAGCGGTTGGAAGTCGCTGAGCAGGGGCACGCTGAACAGGTCCCCCTGGCGAATAGCCACCAGGTCCTGAAACACCCAGCCACCGCCACTGCGCAACTGCGGCACTTCCAGCAAGACCCAAGGCACGAACTCGTGACGGGCCCGCACACGGTAGCGGGTCCCGTTGGTGATCTCGCCCACCTGATCAAACTCAGTGCCCGGCCCGGACCGTAGATTGGCGCGGCCCAGAGCCTCAGCCAGCACTTCTGGCGGGGTTTCGGCCTGGCGCGCGGTTCCAGCAAACACCAACGGCACCAGGATGAGCAACCCCACCAGCCCTATTCCCGCTAAAGCAATCGTTTTTTGCATAAGTTGCGCCTCCGCGCACAACTTTAGCACAGACCCTCCCCGCGCAAGGCGCTTTTTGTCCTACGCCCGCCTTTTGCGCTACGATTGCGGAGGAATTCAAGGAGTACTAGCAATGATCTATGTCCTTCAACCACGTCTGGCCACACGAACCTGGGTGCGTGGGCTGGGCATCCTGAGTTTTACCGCCCTGGTCGGCTTGGGCGCCAGGTGAGCATCCCGCTGGAGCCAGTGCCAATCACCTTGCAGGTGCTGGTGGTGTTGCTGGCCGGGCTGAGCCTGGGCCCGCGTGATGGCGCGCTGAGCCTGCTGCTCTACCTGGGCGCAATTGCCAGTGGGCTGCCGTTGGCGGCTAACGGGATGGGTAGCGCGGCGCTGGCGGGTCCCACAGCGGGCTATCTGATTGCCTTTCCGGCGGCGGCCTGGCTCACGGGCTGGCTGGCCCAGAACCAACGCCTGCTGGTGCGCGGGCTGGCGGCTGTGCTGGGCGTGGGCCTAATCTACCTGGTGGGCGCCAGCTATCTGAAAGTTTACCTCGGCACAGATTGGTCAATGGCCTGGCAGCTCGGCGTGGCGCCCTTCCTGGTGCTGGACCTGGCCAAGGCAGCCCTGGCAACGGTCGGCGGAGAGGGAGCACGGCGTTTCTGGCTCGGTCGGTTGAGAGATGAGCGCTAGATGAGTAAAATAGGTTTAATCTCGTCAGGTTAAGCCATGGTTTTCGGGGTACGTCAGGATGGGGTACAGGCTTCGCCTTTTTTCCACTGATCCACTCAGCAGCCTGCTTCAGGCTCAGACGAGCCTTTTACAGTGTGGGTTGCGCATCAGGCCAGGTGGCACGCAACGGCTGGAGATCGTCTATGACGACCGCTTGCCGCCGATCACCCCCAACCTGCAATGCGCCACCGCGCAATTCACCCAACAGATGGTCTATGACTTTCTGGTGGAGGGTTCGCAGTTGCCAGATCGCCCGGGCGGCAACAGGTGCTGGATGTGCTGGCGGATCACCTGGCACGCCTGGCGTCTGGCTTGTTCCAGGTGGATGGAGACGGCTTCTACCAGGGGCACCAACTCATTTTGCCAATGCAATAGAGAAAGATGAACGCAGCATGAAATGGCGCTGGTGGGCAGCGGGACTTTCCCTGGGCAGCGCCCTGGGCTATTGGCTGGTGCGCTATCTGGCGCCGCAGCACTCGGTGATGGTGCTACAAGAGCGGGTAGTCATCGTGACGGGGCATCTTCTGGCATTGGGCGCGCGCTGGCCCTGGCTTTTGCCCGCCAGGGCGCAAGGGTGGTGCTGGCTGCCCGCCGCGAAGACCGCCTGGAGGACATCCGGCGCGAGATTGAACTTTATGCGCCGGACGTGCTGGTGGTCCCGACCGACCTGGCCGAAGATGACCAGGTGGTGCGGTTGGTGCAAAGCACGCTGGCGCATTTTGGGCGGGTGGACGTGCTGGTGAACAACGCAGGCATCACCCACAACGGCTATCTGCACAAGCAAGACCCGGCCACCCTGCGCCAGATGGTCACGCTCAACCTCACGGCGGTGGTGCGCCTTTCGCAAGAAGTGCTGCCACGGATGCTCTACCAGCGCAGCGGCTACATTGTGAACGTGGGGTCTGCGGTGGCAGGGTTGGCCCCGCCGATGTTCAGCAGCTACACTGCCACCAAAAGCGGCCTGAGCGGTTTTTTCTGAGAGCTTGCGCCGCGAACTCAAGGGGAGTGGGATCCGGGTGATGCTGGTTCAGCCCTTTCTGACGCGCACCGAAATGGTCACCGGAGCGGTGCCGCGCACGGGCTGGGTGCAGTTGCGCACGGAAGAAGCAGACGCCGTCGCGGAGCGCATTGTTGCGGGGTTGGTGCGGGGCGAGCGAGAGATTATCTTCGGTGGCTTCTGGGTGCAGTTTGCCATCTTCCTGGAGCGCCACCTGCCCCGCACCATGACGCCCTATGGCGGCTGGCGATGGCCAACCATTGGCTCCAGAGCGTGCGCCCCGGTGCCAGGCCGCCTTCACCCTGAGCGTGCGCTACGTTGCCAGGCTGCAATGACCTGGCGCGTGCTTTCGAAGGCCAGGGTGGGTAAGGCATCAGCGCGGAACCAGGCGGCGGCGGTCACGTCATCCCCGGCCATCAAGGAGCCACTGACCACGCGCACCCTATACACGATCACGATCACCGGGATGGCGCTGCTGGTATTGAAGAATACCTCCACCAGGCCAGTCACTTCGCCCAGCAGGCTGGTTTCTTCCTCCAGTTCGCGCAGGACTGCCAGGCGTGGGTCTTCGCCCCGGTCCACATAGCCCGCCGGCAAAGCCCATTTGCCGATTTCCGGCTCCACGGCGCGCTGCACCAACAGGACTTGCTGGCCCTGAACCGCATGGGCAGCCACTGCGACTTTCGGGTCTTCAAAGTGGATGTAGCCGCACTGGGCGCAACGTTGCCTGCGCTTGCCAAAGAGATCAACGGCTTGCAAAGCCTGGCCACAACGGAGGCAAAAATTCGCGCTCACCACAGGCGGTTATACTGGCGGAAGGCATCCACCACCAGTTGCAAGAGGGCGCTAAACAGATTGGGCGAAACCGCTGCTTCCCGAGGCACGCTGGCCGCAATTTCTGGGCTTGTCTGGGGCGAGGTCGCCATCGGCGCCACAGGCTGCGATGGGGTATCTCCACCCGAACCAGCCTCACTCCCCCCGCCACCCCCAAAGCCGCCCATGCTATTCCCACCCATAAAAGGCGGCATCGCCTGGGGTTCGCTCGAAAAACTCTCGGCCTGCCCTGGGGGGGGGAACATCCCCATCGCATCCACGCCAAGCTCGCCACCAGGGTTAGGCTCTGCCACGGGAGACCCCAGCCCCCCCGGGAAAGGCGCGGTCAGGGTCGGCAACACGGCAATCTCTGCATTATCCGGTTGCGTGGCTTCCTGAACCACCTGGCCAGGCTCCGCATCGTCCGCGCCAGGCAACGCCAGGCTCACCAGCAAGCCCACCGCCAGCACCACCATCACAATGCGGTTGGTCGTACTGCGCATCGTGAGCAGAAGAAAGAGCACCCAGATAATGCCCGTCATAAAAAACGCCCCGGCTGCCGTTCACCATCATCCAGCCCAGGTTCAGCAGCGCCAGCATCACCAGAAAGAGCTGACGGCGCGGATAGGCTGCCACCGTATGAAACGCCAGCCCGATGGTAAAC
>JAAUUD010000015.1 GCA_012031655.1 Anaerolineae bacterium
CCTCCTGGAGCCGGGGCGCCTGGCTGGGCGCCATGGTTGCGGCGGCAGTGGTCGTCTGGACCTTTCCACGACGACTTTGGCAGGGAACCCTGCTGGTGCTCAGTGGCGGCACAGTAGCTTTCGTGATGGTCAGCCTGGGCTTGTTGCCAGCCACGCTGGTTGATCGGCTAACCGGCTTTACTGAAGACCTGACCGGGGCCGCTGATGTACGCGGCGTCATCATCAGCCCCGAAAATTATGCTGTGATTGAGCGCCTGGCACATTGGCAGTCTGCCTTGGCCATGGCCGAAGCCCATCCCTGGCTGGGGGTTGGCTTTGGGAATTACGAAGTTGCGTATTCAGAATTTGCGCTGATCAATTGGCCGCAAGCGCTGGGCCACGCTCACAATTACTACTTGAATTTACTGGCGGAAACAGGCATTATCGGGCTGCTTGGCTATTTTGCTATGTGGGTGGCAATACTCCAGACCAATTGGGGGATTTTGCGCGCCCCGAATGGTGTTTTTAGCTGGAGCGAGCGCGGCCTGGCCGTGGGCCTGCTGGGGAGTTGGACACACCTGGCCGTGCATAGTGTCCTGGACAAGCTGTATGTGAACAACGTTTTTTTGCACCTGGGTGTCATGCTCGGACTCCTGGCGGTGTTGAGGTTGCAACAAGGGCGCCATGTCTATCCCAACCAGTCAAGTTAACCCCATTGACCGTATCATTAAACGCGTGGCGCGCCAGTTTGGCGACCACAGCAAAGAAGTTGAACGCTTTTTGCGCTTTGCGATCGTGGGAACGATCGGCTTTGTAGTAGATTTTGGTACGCTCAACCTTTTGCAGCTGACTGTTTTGGTCCCCCAACAACCAGACAAACAGGCTAAAATCATGCTCGCGGCGGCGATTTCTTTCTGTGCCGCTGTGACCAGCAACTTTTTCTGGAACCGCTATTGGACGTATCCAGACTCCCGTTCGCGCAGCCTGCGCCGTCAGTTGGCTCAATTCTTCCTGATCAATACCCTGGGGCTGGTGTTTCGCACCCTGTTTGTTGGCGCAACGGCAGTGGCTTTTGGTGAGTTCGGTGCCACGTTGGTCGAAAACATGAACCTCTCCTCACCAGAGCGGCACCAGGTGGTGGCCACCCAGCTTGGCACCAACATTGCTGCGGCGATTTCCGTGGTGATCGTGATGTTCTGGAACTTCTTTGCCAACCGCTACTGGACCTATAACGACGTGGACTAGTGACCGCCACCATCGGGCTAGATTACACCGCTGCATATGAACAGGGAGCCGGGATCGGGCGCCAGGTTCGTCAACTTATCGGCGCCCTGAGCCACCTGGACCATGAAAATGACTATCGTCTGTTGGTTATGGGAGCCAGGGCGGGCCAGTTACCAGCGCCCCTTGGCCCGAATTTTGCCTGGCACCCGGCCCGCCTGCGGACCCGCTGGCTCTGGCACCTGTGGTACACTGCCCACGCCCCCATCCCCATAGAAACCTGGTTGGGCCGCCTGGACCTGTTCCACGCGCAGGATTTTGTGTTGCCCCCCTGCCGTTCGCGCACCCGCACCGTGCTCACCATCCACGATCTATCTTATGTGCGCACTCCAGAAACCTTCCCGCCTGCGCTGTTGAAGTTTCTCAACCAGACCGTGCCGCCGTCAGTGGCACGAGCAGACCACATCTTGGCCACCTCGCAAGCCACGCAAGATGACCTGGCCCAGTTCTACGGCGTGCCTGCGGATAAGATGACGGTCATCTACAGCGGCATTGAGCCGCGCTTTCAACCCGTGACAGATAAGGGCTTGCAACAAGCTGTACGCCGGCGCTATCGCCTGCCAGACGGCCCGTTTACGCTGGCCGTGGGCACGCTTCAACCGCGCAAGAACTACCCGCGCCTGATCCAAGCGCTCTACCAGGCCAATTTGCCAGACCTGCACCTGGTGATTGCAGGAGGCAAGGGTTGGCTAGAAGCACCCATCCATGCGCAGGTGGCTGAACTCGGCCTTCAGAACCGCGTGCACCTGATCGGCTTTGTGGCGGACGAGGACCTGTCCGCTCTCTATAGCCTGGCCACCCTCACCGCCTATCCTTCGCTCTACGAAGGCTTTGGCTTTCCCATCCTCGAATCGATGGCCTGCGGCACGCCGGTCCTGGCCAGCACGACCTCCTCTATGCCAGAAGTTTCCGGGCAAGCCGCCTGGCTGGTTGATCCACTCGATACTGAAGCGCTGGCAGAGGGGCTGCGCCGCCTCTTGACAGACCCTGCACTGCGGGAGACACTGAGCACAGCCGGATTGGAACGGGCGCGCCAGTTTACCTGGGAACGCGCCGCCCAGCAGCTATACGACCTCTATCAACGGCTGCTCGCCAGCTAGGGGCAAGAAAGGCAACCGCATGCAACCCAAACGCATTGCCGATTCTCAGGTGAGCCTGACGCAGATGATGGGGCCACAAGACGCTAACATTCTGGGGAATGTGCATGGCGGCGTGATCATGAAGCTGGTAGATGAAGCCGGTGCGCTGGCCGCGATGCGCCATGCACAAAACGTGGTGGTTACCGTTGCAGTGGACTCCATGACCTTCAAGAAGCCGATCCGCATTGGTGATGTGGTGCGGATTGACGCCCGCTTAACCTATGTGGGCCGGAGCGCCATTGAAGTCCGCGTGGACGTAATCGCCGAGCATCCTTTTCAACCCACCGCCGAGCATACCAACTCGGCCTATATTGTCTACGTGGCGCTAGACCCAGAGGGGCGCCCTGCTCTGTCCCCGGCCTGCTGCTGGAACCGAGCTCGAAAAGCACGCTGGCGCGAGGCAGAAAGCCGCCAGGAGCGCCGTAAGGCGCTCCGCGCCCAGGAAAAGGAACACCCGCAATGAGCGACGACGGCCTGAACCTGCCCGAAAACGACGTCCAAAAGCACTCTCGCCTGCTGGAGATCCTCAATCAATCGGGCGCGCGCGGGGTGCTGCAAAAGCCCCGTAGCGACATGGGTTTTGCAGACCTGCTGCCCTTCCCCTTCCTGGCGATTGTGGGGCAGGTCGAAATGCGTGTGGCGCTACTGCTGACGGTCATCAACCCATCGATTGGGGGCGTCTTGTTGATCGGCCCACGCGGCACGGGCAAAACAACCTGCGTCCGTAGTTTGTCGGGCATTTTGCCAGAAATGGAAATTGAGGACTTCACCAGCGATCCGCCCAAAATGCGCTGGGAACGGGTCAAAATCGTTGAGTTGCCGCTCAATGCCCGCCTGGAAGATGTAGTTGGTGGCATCAACGAGCGTGTAGCGATCCAGCAAAACCGCATCAAGCTAGAGGCGGGCATTCTCTCGCGGGCGCACCGCAATATTTTGTATGTGGACGAAGTTAACCTGCTGGACGACACCCTGGTGGATGCGATCCTGGATGCCTCGGCGCAAGGGACGTTTACCGTGCGGCGGGGGGCAATGGTCGGCACCTTCGATTCGCGCTTTGTGCTGGTTGGCTCCATGAACCCGGAAGAAGGCCGCCTGCGCCCGCAAATCATGGACCGCTTCGGCCTACGGGTGATTGTCAAGGGTCTGACGGAAGCCGAAGCACGTCTGGAGGTTTACCGTCGCGGGCGCGAATATCGCGAAGCGCCACGCGACCTGGCCGCTAAATGGGCAGACATCACCCAGGATACCAAGGAATTGGTGGCGGCTGCACGCGAATTGCTCAAAGAAACCGAGCTTAGCGAAGAAGCTGTGCGCATGGGGCTGGACCTGGTCAACGAACTGCAAATTGACTCTGCCCGCGCCGAATTCACGCTCTTTGAAGCTGCCCGGGCTCATGCAGCCGCTGATGGCCGCGACCTGGCCACTGTGCAGGATGTGCGTGTGGTGGCACCGCTGGCGTTGCGTCAACGCCGCAGCCAGTTCATGCTGGATTTTTTTAAGCGTCAGGAAGAAGAAGACAGTCAGATTCGTGCGCTGGTGACCCGCATCACCAGTGATGAGGAGTAACCACCCATGCCAACGTCCCCTCACCCCCTGCATCCGCTGCGTCATGTGTTTGTTGCGCTGTGGGGCCTTGCTTTTCTGGCCTTCCATTTGCCCTGGACCACGCACCCAACAGCAGCCTTCACGCAGAACGGTTTTGATCTGGCGGAGCAAATCGGCATTCATCCGGTCATTCAGACAGAATCTCCACCCTTGCTGAGTGCCGGGTATCTGCGGTCAGTGAGCGTCGTGGTGGCTTTTGGCCTGGCGCTGGTTGCCCTGCTCTATCATGACCTGCGTCTGCGGTGGGTGCTGCGCGGTCTTGCGGTGCTGGTTGCACTGCGCAACATCCCGCCGCAAAGCGCCTTTCGCAACCCAGGCAGCATCCCGGATGAAGCCTACCTCAGCCAGCTAACCCTGCTCACCCTGCTGGCGGGCGTGCTGGTGCTGCTGACCCTGCCTCAACCTTTCCAGAAGGTTTTGTGCAGCGGGCTGGCCTGGGTTTTGATGGGTCTATGTGTGCTGGGAATCATCCTGCCGATGGCCGGGCTGAACACAGCCCTATGGTTGCTGGAGGAAATTGGGCTGAACATCGAAATGGGCGGCGGCGGCGTGCTTTATGGGCTGGCGCTAGCCGGGATCGCCGGGCTGACATTATTGCGCGGCGGCAGGGTGGCACGGTCCCAGCAAAGCCGCCGGGACCGCGTGCCGGGTAAAACGGCGATCTAGTTGCCTGTCGTCATGTGGGCGTCGATATAGCGGACTGCCTCGCCCACGGTCGTGATGCGTTGCGCTTCTTCGTCCGAAATTTCGCCTTCAAACTCCTCTTCGAACGCCATGATCAGTTCGACCAGGTCCAGGCTGTCGGCTTCCAGGTCTTCGCGGAAGCGCGCGTCCAGCACAACCTTTTCACGATCCACGCCGAGCAGATCGACGATAATATCCGTCACGCGCTCCTGAGTGCTCGCCATGCTTGTTCCCTCCAGTGGTTTTGATAGCCTAAATCCATCGCGTCATTGTACACCGTTCGCAGGGGCTTCTGCTATAGTTTTTTGAGAAGCCTGTACAGTCTAAAGGAACCCTTTGGGATGTCAGAAGTTACGGAACGCCGCAAGGATGATCACATCCGCATCAATCTGGAAGAAAATGTGCAATTCCCCACGCTAACCAGCGGTCTGGAGCGCTACCGCTTCCTGCATCGCGCCCTGCCGGAACTCGACCTGAACCAGATTGATACCCGGGTCACGCTTTTGGGGAAGACGATGACCTCCCCCATCTTTATTTCTTCCATGACCGGCGGCACCGAACGCGCCCGGCAACTGAACCTGGTGCTGGCCGCTGCCGCCCAGCAATATGGGCTAGCCATGGGCGTAGGCTCCATGCGGGCAGCCATCGAAAACGCGGCACTGGCAACCACCTTCCAGGTCCGCGAGGTAGCCCCGGATATTTTGCTATTTGCCAATCTGGGCGCTGTTCAATTGAACTACGGCTATGGCGTGGCGGAGTGCCTGCGCGCTGTCGAAATGATCGAAGCCGACGCGCTGATCCTGCACTTTAACGTGCTACAAGAGGCTGTTCAGCCCGAGGGAGATGTGAACTTCTCCAAATTGGCAGACCGCGTTGCCGCAGTCTGTGCGGCCCTGCCCGTACCGGTCATCGCCAAAGAAGTAGGTTGGGGCTTCTCTCCGCAGGATGTGAAGCTGCTCCACGCAGCAGGCATCCAGGCCATTGATGTCGCTGGCTCGGGGGGAACCTCCTGGAGCGAAGTAGAGTATCACCGTGCCCCCACGGCTTTTCATGCCCGGGTGGCGCGTAGCTTTGCGGATTGGGGCATCCCCACTGCCAAAGCCATCTGCTATGCCCGTGAGGGCGCGCCGGACCTGCCTATCCTGGCCAGTGGCGGCCTGCGGGATGGCCTGGACGCAGCGAAAAGCCTGGCGCTTGGCGCAACCCTCGCCGGAATGGCTGGGGCGTTCCTCAAGGCGGCAGACCAGTCGCCCGCCGCCCTGAATGAATTTATCGAGGTGGTTCAGGCCCAGTTGCGGGTAGCCATGCTCTGCACAGGTTCCGCCAATCTAGAGGCGCTACGCCAAGCGCCGCTCGCCCACACCTAGCGCGTTAGCGGCAGAGTGGCGTTGCTCACCCCAACCCGGGGCAGGTGCGCATCCGCCTCTGGCAACGAGATACGCCACACAACAAACGGTTGGTTGTTCACCCAGCCAGGATAAGGTTTATTGAACTCGGTAATCCGTTCCCAGATGTACGGGTTGCTGTCTGGCTTTTCTGCGTAGAAGTCAGAAATCAGATAGACCGTACGTCCGGCTTCCAGAGGCAAGCGCACTGCCTCCTGCCAGATCGGGCTGTTGGGGTTACGCGCGCTGACGTTACTACGGCACTTAAACTCCAACTGGTCCAGCGCATAATATTCGATGGGCAGGCAAAAGCGCGTGTTGCTGATGGTGTAGAGCATTTCGCTGGCGGCCAGGGCGTTCAGATATTGGGCGGCATCCAGCAAAGCGTAGCCATTGTACCAGCCGCCCAGGTAATCTTTTTTCGTCCTGTGGGGGCAGGTGCAGCGCGGCTGGGTCTGTGCTGGCTTGTTGGGCAAAAGGCAGCGCAAAACCAGCCGCCCAAAACACCAACGCCAGCACAAAGCCGCCCCAGGCCAGCGCCCTGGCCTGCGAATGTGCCAACTGTTCGGTCACTACACGCAGCAAGACCAGCCCTCCCACACCCAGCGTCACGGCTACCGCCGGAAAGCCAGCCATCAAGTAACGGCTCTGGAAGGACCCAGGCGCGATCACAAAAAAGGTCGCAAACCAGGCCAACGCCAGCCAGCTGAGCAACAAGCCCAGACGGCGAGGTTGCTGCAGCAGGGCAAAGGGCCAGGCCACCAACCAGAACACCGTTAATGGCACCGACATCAACAGCGCCTGTTTTTCCCACCATTCGCCCAGTTTTTCGCCCAGGGTTTGTGATTCCGTGGCCACACCGACTAAGTGGTTATCGAACAGAATATAGTCAGGGCCACCGCTCAGGTTCTCAATCACTGCCGGAACCAGCACCAACATCCACAATAAAGCGGTCACGAGCAGCGCAAAAAAGGAGCGCAACCCGTAGCGCCGCCAGAGGTCCGATAAGGAGCGGTAGCGGCCCAACAGCAACACCGCCGGAGCTGGAATAGCCGCCATAAAGGCCATTGTAAGCTTGGCGGCGGGCGTTAGCGCCATAAAAACCCCCACCCAGAAAGCCGTTCGCCAGGTGGGGCGCCTGGCAAAGCGAATCGCCACCCAGACCATGCCGGTCGCAATCAGCCCTGCCCAGGCATCGGCCAGCGCCATGCGTTCAAAAAAGAACGCATAAGGCACCAACGTGTAAAAGGTCGCGCTCAGCAAACCGGCCTGCACATCGCCCAGGGTGCGCGCAATCAAAAAAGACTAACGCTGTGGTGACCAGAGAGGCCAGAGCTACACTGGTTCGCCCCAGGTGCAAAGCAGTGTGGCTCTGGTCCAGGTCAAAGATGCCAGGCAGGAAGTAAAATAGAAATTTGCCCCGGCTTTCAACTGCGGGATGGCGTTCGAAGTCATAAATCATCGCTGCGCGCCGTAAGTGGCTCATTTCGTCAGTGAATACTGGCTGCACGGTGATATTATGAGCGCGAATCCCCAGTTGTAGCACCAATAACAGCACCAGATATCCCAGAATGGGCAGAGACAGCTTTTTCATTGGGTGAGTTCGGCCTCCACATTTTGTAATTGTTCGCCAGCTTCTCGGACCTCCAGACGAGCCGCCTGAATGACTTCCGGGGGCACTTGTGGACGCGGGTTCTGGCACTCCGCCGCCCATTGCAAACGCAACGCATCCAGCACGATGGCTGCTGCGCGCAATTCGGCAGATAGCGGAGTGTCCGCCGGAATCTCAGATGGATCAATGGGCGGAAGCGGGGTGCCGCAGGCACGGCCTGCGCCTGGGCCAGCCCTTCCCAGACTTCTGCCAGGTGGGCCTGGCGCTGGCGCAATATTTCGTACCAGCCCTCGATTTCTGCTCGTTGTTCTGGGCGGAAGGTGGCAGAGCCCTCCGCGTGCTGCGGGGTGGCGGAAGGCGGCGACACCGTGTACCGTGGAGGGTCCGCTTGAGTGCACCCAATCAGCAACACGCCCAGCAGGATTAACACGCCCCCACAGGTCCATTTCATGGTAGAAAAGCCTCAAAGACGCGGTTGCTCACAAAGCGCGCGGTTTCCGTCAAAAAGAGCGCCCCCTCCTGACGACAGAGCAAGCCCTGCTGCTCCAGTTGTCGGATCACCTGCCCATGGCGTTCATCCAGGCTTTCCCCAAAGCGAGCGGCAAAGCTGCCTCCGAAAGGCCATGCACCATCAGGCGCAGCCCCGTCATGATCGTTTCGAACATGGCATCCTCCCGTGAAATGCGCTCGGTGGATTGGGTCGCTGCCGTGGTCGGGTAGGGGTAACCACCCTGGTCCCCACTCAGGCACCGAATGTAGATTTCTGGGCGCATCACGTTGACCGTACGCTGCCCAGCAATGTATCCATGTGCGCCAGCGCCCAGCCCCAGGTAGGGCAGATTGCGCCAGTATTGTAAATTATGGCAGGCATAGCGCTCTCCACGCGCCCAGTTGCTAATCTCGTATTGGACGAAGCCCGCCCCAGCGAGGGCCTCCGTCAATTCGGTGTACATTTCGGCAGCCAGCTCATCATCCGGGGTGGGAAGCCGCCCATCCCGCACCTGACGCCAGAGCGAGGTGCCTGGCTCCAGGCTCAGTGCATAAGCGGAAAGATGTTGCGGAGCCAGATCCAGCGCAAAAGCCAGGCTATGCCGCCAATCCTTCAGGCTTTGCCCCGGCGTCCCGTACATCAGGTCCAGGCTCAGGTTATCGAACCCGGCTGAGCGAGCATCCTCCACTGCCCGCGTTACCTCATCCAGCGTATGGTCACGGGCGAACAGGGCCAACTCCCCGGCAATGGCACTCTGAAAACCCAGGCTCAAACGGTTTACTCCCGCCGCACGGAAGGGTGCCCAATCGCCAGGCCGCACCGTGCCAGGGTTGGCTTCCAGGGTGATTTCCGCCTCTGGCAGCAGGCTAAAGTGCTGGCCCACCGTTGCTAAGATTTGTGCGACCTGGCTCGCGGAAAGCAGGCTGGGCGTACCGCCCCCAAAATACACAGTATGCACTGGGTCTCCGCGACCCAGCAACCGAATTTCCATACACAGCGCCTGCACATAAGCGTTGATAAGGTCGGCCTGATCTGTGTACGTGTTAAACGCGCAGTAGGTGCAACGGGTGCGACAAAATGGGATGTGGAGGTACAATGATAAAAATTGCATTACCCCTGGGCCTACTCTATAATCGGCGTACTATCCCACTTCATTACTTATCGGCGAGGATTGGTTTATGGTCGACACACGCCAATTTGCGAACGACAGCGACCGCAACCTGATGAACAACGCCGGCGCTTTGCAGCCCAACACCATTCTACAGAATCGCTACCGCATCGAAAACGTACTGGGCGTTGGCGGAATGGGGTCGGTTTACAAAGCCCGCGACCTACAATTCCCAGAAGCCCAACGTTTTGTTGCCGTCAAAGAAATGCTCCAACAGTCGACCGACCCTCAGTTCCGCGATATTGCCTTGCGGAACTTCCGCCGCGAAGCGAACATTCTGGCCGCCCTCAACCACCCGGCGATTCCCACCATCCATGACTACTTCGCCACCCGCGAACGAGCCTACCTGGTGATGGAATATATTGACGGGAACGACCTGGACAAAACCCTGGGCACCGAGCCCGGCTTTTTGCCCGTGTCCCAGGTGATGGAATGGGCCATTGCGGTTTGTGATGTGCTGGAATATCTGCACAATTGCGAACCACCCATCATTTTTCGGGATATGAAGCCCTCGAACATCATGATCAATTCGCAGAATCGCCTGCGGCTCATCGACTTTGGGATTGCCAAGCACTTTGAGCCAGGCACCAAAGGGACCATGATTGGGACCGAAGGTTATGCTGCGCCAGAAAGTTACCAGGGGAAAGCAACGCCGTCCAGTGATATTTTTGGTGTTGGGGCCACCCTGCACCACATCCTGACCAACCACGACCCACGCACCGAAACGCCTTTCACCTTTGGGGAACGGCCTATCCGGGCTGTGAACCCGGATGTTCCGCCGGAGCTCGAAAACGTGGTGATGCGCGCCGTGGCCTTTGACGCCAGTGAGCGCTTTGCAACAGCTTCTGAAATGAAAATTGCCCTGATGCGCTTGCTGGGCGTAGGCCGCAGTGCTTCCTTGGTGGCCGGGGCCACCACCGCGCTGGCCGTAGGTAGCGCAGGCATCTTGGATGAACCCGATGGCTGGGGTGCGCTGGGCGATGGCCTTACGGTGGAACCCCGCTGGTCGCTTAAGGTCGAAGACGAAATTCGCTCCAAGCCAGCCGTCCATAAAGACATTGTGTACGTCACTGTCTATGATAACAACCTCTATGCTGTGGAGGCCGAAACGGGCACCCTGCGCTGGAAATTCTATGCTGAGGATGAGCTTGCCTCTTCGCCAGCCATCTGCGAAGAAGAAAACCTGGTCATCTTTGGCTCCAAGGACCACATTCTCTACGCCGTTGATATCCGCAGCGGTCGCGTTCGCTGGACGCTGCCAACAGAAGGGCCCATTTTTTCATCGCCCACGGTTAAACACGGTCATGTTTTCTTCGGCAGTGATGACGGCGCCATCTACGCAGTACGCGTGAACACTGGTCGCAAAGCCTGGGTACAAAAGATGCACGCCCCGATTCGCTGCAAGCCCTTTGTCACAGAAGATCGCGTCTTGTTTGGCACCAAAACAGGCGATTTCTTCTCCATGGACCTGGGCGGTCAGATCAAGTGGCGCTTTAAGGCTCGGCGCGAGATTCTTTCCTCTCCGGTGGTTGATGAGGGGCTGGTTTTTGTGGGGTCGATGGATGGGCACATGTACGCCCTGGGCCTGGAAAACGGTTGGGCAGCCTGGAAGATAAACACCAGCCGCCCGGTGATCTCTAGCCCGGCCCTGGAAGATGGTCGCCTGTACTTTGGTTCGGTGAGTGGTATCATGTATTGTCTGGAAGCTGCAAACGGACGGGAACGTTGGAAGTTTGACGTCGGCAATAGCAACCAGATTACCTCTTCGCCGGCTGTGGCGAATGGGGCAGTTTATTTTGGCGCGAACGATCACAAAATCTACTGCCTGGACATCAAGAACGGCAAAGAACGCTGGTCCTACACTACCAAGGGGATGATTCCTGGGTCGCCCATCGTTCACGAAGAAGCAGTGTACATTGGTTCGGCAGATAAACATCTATATGCCTTCAAGGCGTGAGGATCACACTGGTATGGACATTCTGCGTCGCCTTTTCGGTTTGCAACCTGCGCCCGCTCCTACGCTGACGCCCCCGCCAGCTCCAGCGAAGGGGGAAGCGCTGGAAGGCCCCACCGCCCCGCTGGAAAACAAGCAGGCGCTTCCTGCGGAAGAGGTTAAAGAAGACCTGGGCAAAACCAATATTCTGGATGATGGCAACACCCGCCGTTTGCCAGACTTTGACGCAGCCCTGGGCGATGGTAAACGCACCAGTAAGCAACTGGTGTTTGGGATGACCAGCGATGTGGGACAGGTTCGCAACAACAACCAGGACGCTGTTTTATCCTTCATTTCTCCAGTGTGATTGCACACCGAACAACCCGAATTTGGGCTGTTTATTGTGGCCGATGGCATGGGTGGGCATCAGGAGGGGGAGCGCGCTTCTGCCACGGCAGCACGCACCGTGGCCCGCCATGCCTACGGCGAAATTTTGGTGCCCCTGTTGGCCGAACAGGAGTACGCCAACTCAAACCGCCCCACCATCACCGAAGTCCTGCGCGAAGCCATTCAGGAGGCGAACCAGGATGTCTCGCGCGTGGTTCCAGATGGCGGCACCACCGTCACCGCAGTGGCCATCATCGGCGACCTTGCCTACATCGGGCATGTTGGAGACAGCCGCGCCTACCTGGTTACGACAGAAAGCATTGAGCAGCTCACGCGCGACCATTCTCTGGTGCAGCGGCTCATTGAGCTGGACCAGCTCACACCGGCAGAAGCCGCCGACCACCCGCAGCGGAATGTGCTCTACCGTGCCATTGGCCAAAACGACACCATTGATGTGGATGCAATCACACGGCGTGTTCCACCCGGCGCCCGTCTCCTGATGTGCTCGGATGGATTGTGGAACATGGTGCCCGAAGAAGAAATCAAGAACGTGGTGCTCGGCAGTCCTTCTCCGCAGTCTGCTTGCGAATCCCTGGTGAAGATGGCTAACTCGCGGGGTGGGCCAGACAATATCTCCGTGATTATCGTAAAAATGCCGGAGTAAGACCCCGCATGGACCACAGCCAGAACTACTATGCGATCCTGGGTGTTTCGCCAGACGCAACGGCAGCAGATATCAGGACAGCCTACCGCCAGGCTGCGCGCCGCTTTCACCCGGATGCCAACAAAAACGAAGGTGCCATGTTGCAATTTCAGGAAATTGCCCTTGCGCATGAGTTGCTGGCTGATGAGGCTAAACGTCGCCAATATGATGCGATGCGTGCGCGCCTGGTGGCAGACCCGCCCTATTTTCAGGTTAATCTTTCCACCAGCAAGCGCATCTTGCCCCAGTTGGGGGAGCCGCAAGTCCTCTACATGCTGGTGGAGATAACGCCATTTATGGAACTGGCACAGGGTGCCGTGCTGGCCCCGCTAAATGTGGCCCTGGTGCTAGACCGCAGCACCTCAATGAAAGGCCCCCGGCTCGACCGGGTGAAGGCAGCAGCACACCAGATTATTGATCAGCTAGGCCCGGTTGACTTCTTGAGCCTCGTTGAGTTCAGCGACCGGGCCGAGGTGCTCATCCCCGCAACCAGTGTGACCAACCCGCTAGAACTCAAAGCCCGCGTCAATATGATGACGCCAGGGGGGGGCACCGAAATCTTCCAGGGCCTTCAAAATGGGTTTCAGCAGGTGCTGCGCAACCAGAAAAGCACCCACGTCAACCATGTGATCCTGATCACGGATGGACAGACCTTTGACGCCGAGCACCTGAGCCTGGACCTGGCCGACGAAGCCGTTAAGCGCGGCGTGGGCATCAGTGCCATGGGGATCGGCGACGACTGGAACGACGCTTTTCTGGACGAAATCGCCTCGCGTACGGGCGGCTCCTCGGCCTATATCAATTCGCCGAATGCCGTGGTGCGTTTTTTGAATGAGCGCATCCGGAGCCTGGGGTCTGCATTCGCGGAACGTCTTCGGCTTTCTGTGGCGCCCGACCCGGATGTTCATCTGGAATCTGCATTTAAGCTCATCCCCAACCCACAACCGATTTCGGTGGAGCGCCAGCCTTTGCAGTTGGGAGCTTTGGAGAGCAAGCGCCCCACCAAGGTTTTGCTGCAACTCCAGATGCCCACCGATATGCAGCTGGGCTTTCGGGCCCTTGTGCGCGTCGATGTTATGGGGGACATCCTGGCTAAACAGCGCATAGATTACAAGGTAATTAACGATTTCTCGGTGGAAGTTGCGGCTAATCCTGCCATGGAAGACCCGCCACGCGCCATTTTGGAGGCCCTGGGCAAGCTCACGCTCTACCGCATGCAACAAAAAGCCGAGGCGGCTATCCAGGCTGGGCGCATTGACGAGGCCACACGCCGCCTGGAAAACCTCTCCACCCGCTTGTTAGCTGCCGGGCACACGGAGCTTGCCAAAACAGCCATGATGGAAGCGCGACGCGTTCGAACAACGCATGTGCTTTCAGAAGAAGGGCGCAAAACCATGAAATTTGGAACCCGCATGTTACTGAGTGCCGGGGATGACAACGAATAGAATGGGAGAAATAGGGCGCGATGATCACCTGCACCTACTGTAAGCATGCCAACCGTGAAGGCATGTACTTTTGCGATGAGTGCGGCGCGCCTCTGTTCGATTTGGCTGGTGCTCCCGCTACTCAGAACTTGCCCCAGAACGAACCCGCTAACCTAACTGTTCCCTTGGCCGCCACCGCTGCCCCGGTGGCGGTAAACATCAGCAACAAGCTCGCCGCGACCACACAACTCGCCTTGCATTTCAAGCAGGGTGCCTATCGCGTTCCGTTGCCTGCCAAGCCAGAAGTTACCCTGGGACGCGTGGATGCAAGCACTAACACCTTTCCCGATGTAGACCTGACGACTCTGGACGGGACCGAACTGGGGGTTTCGCGCCGTCATGCCATCATCCAGCACAAGGAAGACCAGGTACTTTTGCTGGACCTGGACAGTGTCAATGGCACCTATGTCAACGGGCAGCGCGTTCTGCCAGCGGCGCCACGCGTGTTGCAGGATGGTGACGAAATCCGCCTGGGCAAACTGCGCGCCCGGATTATCTTTGAAAACTAGCCCACCAGTTAAGGAGAACTGAAAGCCATGCAAACATTGTATGTGCACCTCTCAGGGTTGGATGCAGCCATCGTGGAGGTTGATGAAATGCCCAAGCCCACTGATGTCATCGTGGTAGGCCGCAACCCCCGCCGCCGCGATGGCAAGCCGCTGACCTTTATTTTGGATGAGGTCAATACCGTCATCTTCCCGATGCACATGGTCACCTTTATTGAAGTGATGCCCACCGGAGAAGAAGAAGAAATCGAAACCTTTATCCGAGAGTAAGGCCGCGCCAGGGTGCGGCGTCCGCTGCTATAGCGGAAGCAAACCATTGCAGGAGGCACTGCCCATGAACTCGCCTTTGCCACGCACCAGCCCGCGTGAAGTGAAACGCATCCTGGTTGTGGATGATGAAGTCCGCATGATTGGCTTTATCCGCATGAACCTGGAGCTGGAAAACTTCCAGGTTATTGAGGCACACAACGGGCTCGAAGCGCTGGAAGCCATCCGCACGCAATTGCCGGACCTGGTGCTGCTGGATATCATGATGCCCAAGCTGGATGGCTACGAGACCCTGCGCATGCTGCGCGAGTTTTCTAACATTCCGGTGATCATGCTGACCGCCAAAGGCGAAGAAGAAGACATTGTGCGCGGGTTGGAACTGGGCGCTGATGACTATGTGCCCAAGCCCTTCAGCCCGCGCGAACTCTCTAGCCGGGTGCGGGCGGTGCTGCGTCGGGCGGACATGCCCAGCGCCGCAGATAGCACCATCATCAAGGTAGATGAACGCCTGAGCGTGGATTTTAATCGGCGTGAGGTCATCGTCAACGGCGCGCCAATCAAGCTCCGCCCCACCGAGTATCGCCTGCTCTATCACCTGATGGAAAATGCCGGATGGACCGTGCCACATGAACAACTGCTGGCCAAGGTCTGGGGCTATGAATATCGGGATGAAGCGCATTACGTGCGCCTTTACGTCAATTATCTGCGTGAGAAGATCGAGGCCGACCCTGCCAACCCCCATTATATCCTCACCGAACGCGGCGTAGGCTATCGTTTTGTGGACTTTCGGCGCCAGCCTGGCAACGCCTGATGCTTGGCAGCCTGCTGGTTTTTCGAGTATGATACAAACACTCGATTTGGCTTTCCGCGCGGGGAGGCACGCATGGCGAACCTCTACAAAATCATCGTAACCGGGCCGTTTAACTCTGGCAAAACCAGTTTTGTGAGCACGATTTCTGAGATTCCAGTGGTGAGCACCGAACGTAAAATCACCACAGAGGATCGCGGAGTCAAAGCTGAAACCACCGTGGCCATGGACTATGGCCGCGTTACTATTGATGGCCGGGTGCTGCACCTCAACGGCACCCCGGGCCAGTCGCGCTTCGACTTCATGTGGGAAATCCTGGCTAATGAGATGAACGGGTTTATTGTGCTGGTAGACAGCACAGACCCCCCCTCCCTACCCGATGCTAACGACCTGATCAAGCTCTTCTCGCGTTTTAAGCAGGTGCCTTACTTGGTGGTGGCCAACAAAGCGGACCTCAAAGGCAACATCAGCCTGGGCGAAATCCGGCGCGAGATCAACCTGGACGAAGCTGTTACCATCATGCCGTGCGACTCCACCAGCAAGTCCAGCGTGCGGCAGGTGCTCCTTCAGATGATCGAACTCATCGAGCAGAACCGCTAGCCCCTTTGCGTGCAACTTTCAGGGGGAGCGGTGCGTACTGGTGTATAGAATGCCAGATGCCCCCCCTGGAAGGAGGACACAATATGTCCAGCACAACCTCTCGTTTTGACCCCATGAAAGAGATGGCCAACCTGCGCGAGCAAGTTTCGCGCGTCCTGGAAGATACTTTTGGGAGCGGCAGCAGCCTGCCCTTGGACATCTACGAAACCGATGACGCCATTGTAGTCGAGACGGTTCCGCTTCTGGGCTTGCGCATGGAAAGCCTGGATATCCAGATTGCCGACGGACAGTTGACGATCAGCGGCGAGCGCGAAGCCCCGGCAGAAGTAGACGCCGCTCGCTATCTGCGTCGTGAACGCAAGTTTGGCCCTTTCTCCCGCACAGTGATGATCCCCCAGCATGTGGTGGCAGAAGAAGCGCATGCCCGGCTTAAGGATCACATGCTGGTTATCACGATCCCCAAAGTTGCAGAAACCAACCCGCGCGTCATCAAGGTCACGCCCATCGAATAAATCTCAAGGTGGCGGAGGTCCTTCATGTCCGATGAGGCAGAGGTCAGCGCAGCCAGCGCGGCCTCTGCCGAGGCCCGTTGTGGCTCCGCCCAGCCTGCTTCTGTGGCCATGCGTTGCAGGTGCAATAGCACGCTTTCACGCTCATCCGCAGCCAAGGTAGCAAACGCAGCGCGAATGCGGGGCGCCGCGCGGCTCAAGAGTTCGGCCCAGAACAGTTCAATTTCGTTGCTCATGGTGGTTATGCCCCCTGGTGGTAGCCAATAGCCGCCTGGATGAAGCTCCGAAAGAGCGGTTGAGGGCGGTCGGGACGGCTAGTGAACTCTGGATGAAACTGGCTGCCCACCATAAAAGGGTGGCCTGCTACCTCGGCAATTTCAACCAGCAGGTTATCTGGGCTCAGGCCACTAAAGCGCAGGCCGGCTTTCTCCATGGCCTCGCGGTAGGCGTTGTTCAGCTCCCAGCGGTGGCGGTGACGCTCGTTCACCTGTTCCCGCCCATAGGCTTGTTGTGCCAGGCTACCTGGTTGAAGGTTGCAGGGATACAGCCCCAGGCGCATGGTCCCACCCAGGTCCGTGATGGCGCGCTGGTCGTGCATCAGGTCAATAACCGGATGATCTGTAGCAATCTCAAACTCGGTGCTGTTGGCGTCTTCCAGGTGCATCACATGCCGCGCAAATTCAATACACATCACCTGCATACCCAGGCACAAGCCCAGATAAGGGATACCCCGTTCCCGTGCCAGGCGTGCGGCCATCACCTTGCCCTCAATGCCACGGTAGCCAAACCCACCTGGCACCACAATTCCCTGCACATCTTCTAGCAGGTCCATTTGGCGCCCTTTTTCCAGCTCGGCAGAGTGGACCCAGTTAATTTCTACCTGGTGATCGCAGGCTGCCGCCGCGTGGATAAGCGCTTCTTTAACGCTCATGTAAGCATCATGCAGTTCTACGTATTTGCCTACGATGGCCACCCGGACCTTCTTTTCTGCGTTGACCATGCGGTTGACCATGTGACGCCAGGCGCTCAGGTCGGGTTTGGGTGGGGTGGGGCGCAGCTCCAGGCGCTTAACAATGTAATCGGCCAAACCGGCATCTTCCAGCAATAGCGGCACCTGGTACATCGAGGGGGTCGTTACCAAGGGAATCACCCCACGTGTTTCCACATCGCAAAACAGCGCGATCTTCTCTACCAGGTCCTGGCTTACTGGGTAATCCGAGCGTGCGATGATCACATGCGGTTGGATGCCACCCTGGCGTAGGTCGCGCACGCTGTGCTGTGTGGGCTTGGTTTTAAGTTCGCCTGTGGCGCCGATGTACGGCAGAAAAGTAACATGGATGTAGAGCGCATCGTGGCGGCCCAGTTCGTTACGGAGCTGCCGGAGCGCCTCCAGAAAAGGCTGGCTTTCGATGTCGCCCACCGTCCCGCCAACCTCAACCAACAGGACTTCGGCATCGGTTTCCTTGGCCAACAGTTTGATGCGGCGCTTAATCTCGTTGGTGATGTGCGGGATAACCTGGATAGTCCCACCCAGGAAGTCCCCCCGGCGCTCGCGGGAGATCACCTCGGTATAAACCTGGCCCGTGGTGACGTTACAGTGCATGCTCAGCTCTTCATCCATGAAGCGCTCGTAGTGGCCCAGGTCCAGGTCGGTTTCGGCACCATCTGCCGTTACAAACACTTCACCATGTTGATAGGGACTCATCGTGCCGGGGTCTACGTTCAGGTAGGGGTCCAGCTTCATGGCCGCTACACGGATCCCGCGCGCCTTGAGGATGCGCCCAATCGAAGCCAGGGTGACGCCCTTGCCGACGGAACTCACCACCCCCCCCGGTGCAAAAGATGTACTTGGTCACGTTGTTACTCGCTTCCTAAGGCAACCGCTCCCTAAATGCGTGGCGGGGAGACCACGCAACGGCTGCGAGGCCTCCCCGCCAGGGGTATTCCTGCCAGAAAAACAAGGCGCCAGGGCTAGACCAGCTTGGTCAGGTCGTCCGCAGCGCGCTTCATATCCAAGAAGATCAAGCCAAGCTTGGCATTCTCGCGGACCAGGGTCGTTAGCACTGCTTCTTCGCCCACCGACATCAGGATGACATAACCGCTATCGCCACGGATATACACCTGGTCCAACTGGCCGCGGCCCAGTTCCGTTGCAATGCGTTCGCCCAGGGACAGCATCGCCGCTGACATGGCCGACACGCGGTCTTCTTCGATGCCTGCTGGCAAGGCAGAAGCCATGATCAGGCCATCAATGCTCACCACTGCCGAGGCTTCGATGTCTGGCGTGCCAGACGCCAGGTCACGCAGACGATCAACCATGAGTTCAGTCCGGGATTTTGACATTCCTTGGTGCCCCTTTCAAGCAGTCTTCGCGCCCCTGTGTTTTTTCAGCCTGTGGGCGTAGGATTATGGCGTGTTTGGAAAATAAAGAAGCGTTTGTATGACGCACATCCGCTCAGGTAAACTATACAATGCCTCTGGGGAAAAAGCAAGTTAAGGCGAGTGAAGTGCAAAGCGTGGCCACCCTGCTTGAGGGCAAGCCCTAAGATGGTCCCCTGCCCCTATGGACATGGCAAAATGCACGGCCTGGGCCGGGTTGAAGGCCAAGATCCGCTGGGCGTTTTTGTGGCAGAAACCTTTCTGTGCCTGGTGTGTGGCTACCGCCAGGAACGCCACCCGGTTTATGTGGATGATGCACCTGCCCCCAGGCCAGATCAGGAAACAAAGGGAATGATGAACAGCTCGAGCAGTGCCTACCTGAATGTGCCCACCGTTTTGTTGGAGCACCTGCCCATTGGCATCGCGATCTTCGACGCGCACCTGGTTTTGCAGCGCAGCAATCGGCTATGGGCCAGGTTCATTGAAGGCTACAACCTGCTCTCCCCAGAGCATGTAGAACCCGGCGCACACCTCTATGACCTCATCCCTGGCTCCGAAACCCAGCTTCAGCGCCTGATCAGCCAAGTGTTACGGGGCGAATCGGTTCAGCAAGAAGCCTTTGGCATCTATAGCCAGGGAGTTACCTACTATTGGGACCTCTCACTGGCGCCGCTCATTGGAAATGGTCAGAAGCAGGGCTTCGTCCTGGTGATGAGCGATGCAACCGACCGCAAATTGGCAGACCGCCTGCTTTCTGAACGCGAAACGCAGTACCTTAGTATTTTCGAAGCGACCACAGATGGCCTGTTGATCCTCTCGCCACAACGCGTGGTTGTGGAGGCCAACCCGGCTGCCTGCCGCCTGTATGGCTATGCCATCTCCGAGTTGGTTGGCCAGGATGCACAGGTGTTACTGAGCGCTGCGCACCAGGCAGCTCTGGAAGCAGCGATTGAAGAAGTGGCCACACGCGGCGAGTTTCTGGTGCAAGGCCTGGGGATGCACCAGAATGGCACGCCCTTGCATGTGGAGCTGCATGGCGTGCCCTTCTCTTATCGGGGTCAGCCGCATGTGCTGGTGGTCGCGCGAGACATCACCGAACAGGTGCAGGCTTACCAATTGCTGGAGCAGCGGGTTGAAGAGCGCACGCACGAGCTCTCTACCCTGCTGGAGGTTTCCAACAACATCGTCTCTACGCTGGAGCTCAAGCCCCTGCTCAATCTGGTGCTGGAGCAGGTTAAGACGGTGGTGGATTACACCTTTGCCAGCCTGACCATCCTGGGCGAAGAGCGGGTTGAGGTGGTCGATTGGCACGCGCCAACGCCCTCGCCTGGTCCGCCACGCCGCTTGCGGTCCTCCACCCTGATGCAAGCTCTGGACCAGATCATTGAGCAAAAAACGCCTATTATCCTGGCTAACGTGCCCACCGATCCACATCCGTTGAACGCGGACCTGCTGCTCATGCAGCGCGCAGGAGCCGCCATTGATGAGGAGGACTTGTGCTGCTGGATGGGCGTGCCTCTGCTCTTTCGGGATCGCGTGGTTGGGGTGCTCAGCTTGAACCATGCTGATCCTGGCTACTATACCCCGCGCCATGCCAGCCTGACCTTAGCCTTTGCGAATCAGGTGGCGGTCGCTATTGAGAACGCACGGCTCTATGAGCAGGCGCGGGAACTAGCCACCCTGCACGAGCGCCAACGCCTGGCCCGCGAACTCCACGACGCAGTCACGCAGACGCTTTTTTCCGCCAGCTTGATCGCAGAGGTGTTGCCCTTCCTCTGGGAAGAAAACCCCGAAGAAGGCAAAAGACGCCTGGAAGACATGCAGCGCCTGACCCGCGGCGCCCTGGCAGAAATGCGCGCCCTGCTGCTGGAGCTGCGCCCTTCGGGCCTCATCGAAACGCCACTTAGCGACCTGTTGCGCCACCTGACCGATGCCCTGACCGGACGTACCCGCCTGCGTGCCGAATTGACCATCCATAGCACGCCCCGCCTGTTGCCTGCCGAAGTTCAAATGACCCTGTACCGCATCGCCCAGGAAGCCTTGAACAACATCATCAAACACGCCCGCGCCACGCGTATTAACGTGTTGTTAAATTTCCAGCCCGAGCATGTTATGCTAGAAATTCAGGACGACGGGCGCGGCTTTGACCAGTCCAGCGTGCCCCCCGATCATTTTGGGTTGCAAATCATGCGGGAACGCGCCCAGACGATTGGCGCGCACCTGCACATCGAAAGCCAACCGCAGGTTGGCACCCGAATCGCGATTGTCTGGCAAGCAGAAAAGGATCGAAAAAGAGCATGAACGAACCCGCAAAAATTCGTGTGATGCTGGTGGATGACCATGAGATGGTGCGGAGTGGCCTGGCCGCCTTCCTGATGGCCTTCAAGGACTTGCAATTGGTAGGGGAAGCCAGTAATGGGGCCGAAGCTGTGCAGCTTTGCGAGCAACTCCAGCCGGACGTAGTCCTGATGGACATGCTGATGCCGGAGATGGATGGCGCACAGGCAACCCAGCGGGTGCGCGAACGATGCCCCAATACCCGCGTCATTGCCCTGACCAGCTTTAAGGAAGAAAATCTGGTCCAGGCCGCGATGGAAGCTGGGGCCATTGGCTACCTGTTTAAAAACGTTTCTGCCAGCGAACTGGCCCAGGCGATTCGCTCTGCGGCGGCGGGTAAGCCCACGCTAGACCCCGAAGCGTTGCGGATGCTGATGCACGCCCAAAACCAGCCGCCCGCCCCAGGCCATGACCTCACCGAACGTGAGCGCGAAGTGCTGGCCTTGATGGTCGAGGGCCTGTCTAACCCGGATATTGCCGAGCGCTTGTTTGTCAGCCGGTCTACGATTAAGGTGCACGTAAGCAACATTCTTTCCAAACTAGATGTAAGCAGCCGCACAGAAGCCGTTGCGCTGGCCCTGCAACATGGCCTGGTCAAGCCTTAAGGGGCAGCCGATCCACCACCGCTGACTATCTGGTAGCCAAATGCCGTTGGCGGTGGTGTGCAGGCTGCCAGGCTTAGCAGCCAATCTTAAGTCCAGCACCCTCACAGCACCTGTGGATTATAGATTGGCGCACCCAGATATTTCATGCATAATCAAATGGGAATTAAGGGGGCAATAGGCGGACAATCATGCCAAATCCACATGTTTTGATTGTTGAAGACAACACCGAACTGCTGAAAATTATGGAGATTGCCCTGCGCGATGAACAGTACGAGATCAGCATGGTCTCGGATGGGTTAAAAGCGCTGGAGCGCATCCGCCTGGATAAGCCAGATTTGGTCGTGCTAGATATTATGCTCCCTGGCCTGGATGGCATCTCGATTTGCCGCATTTTGCGCAACGAAAACCAGTTCGATTCCCTGCCCATCATCCTGATATCCGCCCGGGGGCAAACCGATGATGTGGTAGCGGGGCTGGACGCGGGCGCAGATGATTACATCACCAAGCCGTTTGTGGTGAACGAACTGCGCGCCAGAGTGCGCGCCATTAGCCGCCGGGAACGTCGCCTGAACACCTTTGCCACGCCCGACCCCGCCTTTGCCCCTGCCGAGAACGTCTTGCGTGTGGGGAACCTGGTGCTGGAAGCAGACGCCTACCAGGTGCGGACCCCAGCGCGAACAGCGCGCCTGACGGCCACCGAACACCGCCTGCTGAGCTACATGATGAACCACGCCGAGCAGGTGCTGTCTTCTGGGCTGTTGCTGGAGGAGGTCTGGTCCTATCCCCCAGATACCGGCGACCCCGACCTGGTGCGCGCCCACATGCGCAAGCTTCGTAACAAGATTGAGCAAGACCCCAACAACCCGGTGTTTATCCATACCGTGCACGGCGTCGGTTATATGGTGGCAGATAAATCTGGCGCACCGCCACTAGCCGAGAGTAAATAAATTTTACCTGGTCTTAGGCTGATATTTCTTTTTTTGCGCTAGGCTCGTAGCCTGATTACTTGATCAAGCTTTGCCCCAAAGTGAAAGAGGAGAACCCTGGTGAAGAAGTTGGCCTTGCTTGCTGTGGCCTTGTTGGTTGGGATGGGTGTTTTTCCCCTGCGTCCGGCGCTCCAACCGTCTCAGGCTCAGGATCCCGTTGAAATTACCATGGTGCACATCTTCCCCAGCGAAGATGATGTGCGTGTTGACACGCTGGAAGCCCTGGCCACCGCTTTTGAAGCGGAAACCGGCGTGCGCGTCAATCTGCAATCCACCACGGATGACTATCAGGAAGTGTTCAATAACGCCTTGAATGCCGCCGAACAGGGCGAGGCGCCGCAGGTTGTGCAGGTAGAAGATACCCTGGTTCAGCTCGCTATCGATTCGCAGTTGTTCGTGAAAATTGGCGACCTGGCCACCGAAGAACAACTGGCCACCATCCCGGACCTGCTGCCCGCCGTGCGCAACTACTATAACCTGGATGTGGAAATCTGGGGCATGCCCTGGAACGCCTCCAACCCCATCATGTACTACAACCCCACCATCTTTGAAGCCGCCGGCCTGGACCCCAACACCCCGCCCACCACCTTTGATGAACTGCTCGCCTCGTGCGAAGCGATCATGGCGGCCAATGTCGATGGCCTGCAAGCCTGTGTGAACTTCCCGGTCACGAGCTGGATTGTGGAACAGTGGGTTTCGATGCAGGGCGACTTGTTGGTCAACAACGAGAACGGACGTGGTGCAGAACGCCCCACCGAAGTCCTGCTGACCGATGAGAGCGTGGTACGGATCTTTGACTGGTGGAAGACCCTGGATGATGCAGGTTACTTCACCTATAGCGGCACTCCCGCAGCCTACACGCCCGAAGGCATCACCTTCATCAATCGCCAGACAGCCATCCACATCAGCACCAGCGCTGCACTGAGCAACATTTTTAACTTTGCGCCCATCCTGGGCCGCTTTACCCCGATGGTTGCTCCCCTGCCCAAGCCCACTGCCGAAGCGGACAATGGGGTCACGGTGGGCGGTGGTTCGCTGTGGGTGCTGGATGACGGCACACATACGGACGAGGAAATCCGCGCCGCTATCGATTGGATTTTCTTCCTCACCAACACAGAAAACGACAAAGCCTGGCACAAAGCCAGCGGCTACTTCCCCATTCGTCAGAGTTCAGTGGAAGCGTTGACTGCCGAAGGCTGGTTTGAGGAAAATCCGGCTTTCCTCATCCCCTGCTGCAACTCAACACGGATGACCCTAATGCAGCCAACGGCGGTGCTCGCCTGGGCGCGTATGGCCAGGTGCGTGATACCGTGGTGGCCGCCATTCAATCCATCATTGACCAGGGCGAGTCGGTTGAAGATGCGCTGGCGGCTGCCAAGGTGCAGGCGGATGCCGCTATTGCCGAATACAACGCCTTCTTCAGCGAGTAGATGCGCGTTGTGGCCTAAGTAGGATCGCACAAAACGTGGGATGGGAGCTTGCCCCGTCCCATGTTTATTTATCGGGTAGCAGTGGGGGTTGAGCTAAAGGGCGGGTGTCATGAGCCTGAGTTTCCTGAGCGCGCTGGGGGTGGCCTTGCTGGTCGGGGTTAATCTGGCGGGCTTGCTTGTGCACGATTTTTTCATCTGGAAGAAACGCCTGGCCGGGGTAGGGTTCCGGTTGGGTCAGCAAGCCATGCTCCTGTGGATTGGGTTGGTGGCACTCGCGCAGTTGGTCTGGCCCACGCTGGCGCCGACCACCCCGGATACCGCACTGGCAGGGCTGCTGCTGGGCCTGGAATGGACGCTGGGGGGCCTGCTGGTCATCGGGGTGGGCCTGTTGGCGCTCAGCACACAGGTAGCCGAGGGGCAGCAACCCAACGCGGGCCTCGGCGGGCTGGCGTTGCCGGGCGCGGGTCTGCTGGCGTTGGTCTACCTCGCCAGCCGGGAACCGACAATCGGCTACCTGACCAGCTTTATCGCAGGTTGGCTAGCCAGTTTGGGCACGCTCAGCCTCATCCTGCGCGATTTGTTTGTGCTGCGCCAGCGCGATCCCCAACCTGGACTGGCGCTGGGTTGGGTGGTTGGGCTGGGCTGGACGCTGGGGGTAAGCGCCTTTATCCTGCTGGATGACGCGCTGATCCTCCCAGAAAATACTGATCCCATCACCGGGTTTCTGGCAGGCAGCATGCTGGCCATGCTGGGAGGGGGACCCTTGCTCTTGCCGTTCTGGATAGCTGCGCTTTTGCTGCCGCGCCAGGGCCGCTACGGGGCCAATAGCTGGCTATCCGCTTATGTATTGCCCCTGCTGGCACTGCTGGTGTTTTCCTGGCGCAATGGGGCGGCGTCCAGACGATGTGGGCCTTTTTGCTCGATGCCCTGGATGATGCGCCTGGCTTCTTCCAGGGGATTGCAAACTACTTTGGATCGGTCCCGGCGGCTCAACTACAAGAATCGCTGGTGGCGGGGGCGGTTTTCGGCGCCATTTCGACCGCCGTCGTGATCTTGCTGGCCCATCGGCAGGCCCCTTTCGCCCCTTTCCGGCAGGGCGCCACCTGGGCTATGCTGGCAACCCGGGGCG
>JAAUUD010000274.1 GCA_012031655.1 Anaerolineae bacterium
CGGAACAGTTCTTCCGGGCCGAGGCGCGGGTGAGCCTGCGCGGCACTGGGCGCTATAGCCTGGCAGAAGTGGCCGCGCTGGCCAGCGACCCAGCCACCCTGCGAGGCGTGCGGGCCACCCTAGGCGGCTATCAGGGCCGCAGCCTGGAAGAACTGCAAGATGGCTTGCAGGTTTTCGTCTCTGCGGAAGAAGAAACGCTGGTGCTGCGCTTTACGGATGCCAACCCCTATGTTTCGGCGGGCGTGGTGAACATCCTGGCCAACCACCTGCTGCTGCTGGAGACGGAAGACGCCCAGACGCTGGAGATCGAAGCGCTGGCCGAGGTGCCCAACCAGCCCGTGCCGCTCATCGAGCTACCGCGCGATATGTTCTTCCAGAACTACGGCGTTAACCCCTTTGTGGACACCCGCGAAGACAACCAGAGCACCTTTGCCATGGATGTGGATAGCGCTGCCTACACCCTGGCGCGCAACTACCTGAACAGCGTTGGCGCCTTGCCCCCGGCAGATGCCATCCGCACCGAGGAGTTTGTGAACTACTTCGACTACGCCTATGCCCCGCCCGGCCCCGAAGACCCCGCCTTCCGCCTGCACCTGGATGCCGCGCCCGCCCCCTTTGGCGCGGATGGCCACTACCTGCTGCGCGTGGGCATTCAGGGCCGCGAGATCGACCCCACCGAACGCGAACCGCTGCTGCTGGTCTTTGTGATTGATGTTTCTGGCAGCATGGCCGATGGCAACCGCCTGGAACTGGTCAAAGCCTCGTTGCGGGTGTTGCTGGATGCGCTGCAACCCGAAGACCGCGTGGGCATCATCACCTACACAGACTACGCCACGCCGGTGCTCTTCCCCACGCCCGTGGCAGAGAAAGCAACCATCCTGGCGGCCATCGATCCGCTGGTGCCGCTCAACAGCACCAACGCCGAAGCCGGGCTGGTGGAAGGCTATAACATGGCCGAAACCTACGCGCTGGATGGCCAGACGACCCGCGTGATCCTGCTGAGCGACGGCGTGGCCAACGTGGGCAACACCAGCGCTGGCGGCATCCTGGAGCGCATCGCGAACAGCGCCCGGCGTGGCATCACGCTCACCAGCGTGGGGGTGGGCATGGGCAACTATAACGACGTGCTGCTGGAACAACTGGCCAACAATGGCGACGGCAACTACTATTACGTGGACACGCTGCAAGAGGCCCAGCGCGTCTTCACCGAAAACCTGGCCGGGACGCTCTTCGTGATTGGTTACGATGCCAAGGTGCAGGTGGAGTTCAACCCCGAAGCCGTGGCGCGCTATCGGCTGATGGGCTACGAAAACCGCGACGTAGCCGACGCCGACTTCCGCAACGACAGCATCGACGCGGGCGAAGTGGGCGCCGGGCACAGCGTCACCGCGCTCTACGAGTTCGCGCTGGAGCCGCTCACCCGCACAGCCGACCGCGCCGCAGTGCTGGCCACGGTGACCATCCGCTACGAAGATGCCAACACCGGCGAAGTGGTGGAAGTCGCCCAGCCGCTCACCAGCGCCGACCTGCAAAACAGCATCCGCGAGGCCCCAGCCAACCTGCGCCTGGCGGCCAGCGTGGCCGAGTTCGCGGAATTGCTGCGCCAGAGCTTCTTTGCGGAGGATGGCAACTATGTGGACCTGCTGAGCTTTGCCCAGGGCTTGGCGGGCGAGTTCCCCGCCGATGATGCGGTGGCCGAACTGCTGGAGCTGATCCGCACGGCGGGCCGCCTGGTGGATCAATAGGCGCGAGGGCGCCGCTGGCCGGGGGGTGGTTTCTGGCCCCCCGGCCCTTTTTGGGGCGCGCGCGCCTTAGCCTTCCACCAGTTGGCGGCGGCGCTTGTCCTCCCGCACGCGAATTTCGGTGTTCAGGATGCGCTTACGCAGGCGCAGGCTTTCCGGCGTCACTTCCAGCAGTTCATCTTCCGCCAGGAACTCGATCATGTCGTCCAGGCTCAGGCGGCGCGGCGCGTTGAGGCCGTCCACGGTTTCGCTGGGTTTGGCGCGGAAGTTGGTCAGGTGCTTGGTCTTGACCACGTTCAGCGGCAGGTCCTCCGGGCGGATGTGCTCGCCCACCACCATGCCTTCGTAAACCTCGGTGCCAGGCTCAATGAAGAACGAGCCGCGATCCTGCAAATTGACCATCGCATAGGCGGTTGCCGGGCCGCGTTCCATGGCCACCAGGCTGCCAAAGCGCCGCCCCGGGATGGCCCCGCTGATGGGCTCGTGGCTGTAAAAGAGGCTGTGCAACTGGCCCATGCCGCTTGTGGCGCGCATAAACTGGGCCCGAAAACCCAGCAGGCCGCGTGTGGGCACATGATATTTCAGATAGGTGGTGCCGCTTTCGGTGGCCATATCCAGCAGGGTGCCGCGCCGTGCCCCCAGCAATTCAACCACCGTGCCGGTCATGCCATCCGCCACTTCGACATGCACTTCTTCGACTGGCTCCAGCTTTTCGCCCGTTTCGGGGTCATCCATCAGGATGACCTCTGGCTTGCTGGCCTCGAATTCGTAGCCTTCGCGGCGCATTGTCTCGATGAGGATGGCCAGGTGCAGCTCCCCGCGCCCGCTCACCACGAACTTCTCGGGCGAGTCGCCATCTTCCACCCGCAGCGCCACATTGGAGCGCGTCTCGGCGTAGAGCCGCTCGCGCAGGCGGCGCGAGGTGCCCCAGCCGGTCTTGCCCTCCTGCCCGGCAAAGGGCGAGGTATTCACGCCGAAGGTCATGCGGACGGTGGGTTCTTCCACCATGATGCCGGGCAGGGCGTCGGTGACGTTGGGGTGGGCGATGGTGTCGCTGATGTTCAGCTCGTCCAGGCCGCCGAACGCCAGGATATCCCCGGCCTGCACGGCTTCGACCTCGACCTTGGCCAGGTTATGGAACTGGAACAGGTATTCCAGCTTGCCATGGATGCGCTGACCGCCGGGCGTAATGCGGACAATCGGCATCCCTTTGCGGAGCGTGCCAGAACGCAGCCGCCCCACGCCAATCTGCCCTTTGTAGTTGTCGTATTCCAGGGTGGTGATGAGCATACGCGGCAGCTCGTCTGCGTCAATCTGGGGCGGTGGGATTTCCTTCACGATGGTCTCAAAAAGCGGTTCCAGCGTGTCTTCCAGCGCCTCTGGGCTGTGGCCCGCCTTGCCATGCAGGCCAATGGCATACACCACCGGGAAGTCGGCTTGCTCGTCCGTGGCGCCCAGCTCAATGAACAGGTCAAACGCTTCGTTGAGCACTTCTTCGGAGCGCGCCTGCGGGCGGTCCACCTTGTTGATGACCAGGATCAGGCGCAGGCCCAGTTCCAGCGCCTTACGCAGCACAAAGCGGGTCTGCGGCATGGGGCCTTCGACCGCGTCCACCAGCAACAGGGCGCCCATCCACCATGTTCAACACGCGCTCCACCTCGCCGCCAAAGTCTGCGTGACCGGGCGTGTCTACGATGTTGATCTTGGTCTCGCCCCAGGTCACGGCGGTGTTTTTGGCCAGGATGGTAATGCCGCGCTCTTTTTCCAGCTGGTTGCTATCCAAAATGCGCTCGCCTGCCTGGGTAGCATCCCGAAAGACTTTGGTTTGCTTCAGCATTCCATCGACCAGGGTGGTCTTGCCGTGGTCAACGTGGGCGATGATGGCGATATTGCGAATGTCGTTGCGGGTCGTGGTGGTCAAAGGCGTGCTCCTGGCTGGCTCTTGGGTTCGCGTTTTCAGGGAAGATTGTAGCAGAGGGCGGCCCAATGGTGAACGGTAGGCGCGGCCTGGGGCCAACCCACGGCAGGTGACAAGCGCGCAGAGTATGCTATGATAGTAGACAACGACGCGCAAACAACGGGGGAATACACAGCATGTTGAAGTGGCTCGTGCCGCAACTGCTGCGCAAGCGATTGTTTTCTTCGTGGAGCCTCTATCTTTTGGGGACACTCTTCATCGTGTTGTTTAGCGCCGTCATTTTTCAAGCGCTGCAAGAAAGCGACGCCACCCCCGCCCCCCTGTTTGATATCCCCGTGACCAATCGCCAGGGCAGCAGCGTGCCCGCAGTGCCCGAACAGATCATCGTGCGGATGCGCCCGCCGGAGGTGCAACGCGCCCTGCTGCAAGACCCGGACGCCGTGGTGCTGGATGTGCGCCCCGGCCAGCACTTCCATGAGGTGGGCCACATCGCCGGCTCCATCTCCATCCCGCTGGACGAACTGAGCCTGGAACAACTCGCCGCCGCAGACATCTCGCCGGAAAAGAGATCATCGTGGTGAGCGCAGACGAGCACGAAGCCATGCAGGCCGCGCACTGGATGCTGGAGCAGGGCTTTCGGCGCGTCTATAGCCTGGATGGCGGGCTGGATGCCTGGATTGAACGTGGCTTGCCGCTCTGCGTGGAGTGCTAGCGCTTTTTGCTGCTTTTGCGTGCCTCTTTGATGCGCCGCTGAATCTCTTTTTCGTCCTTGTAGAGCTTGGCCCCGCCCAGGCGCAGGTAGGCTTCGTAGTCCGCAAGGGCCCCGTCAAAATCGCCCAGTGCCTCGCGCACCCGCCCGCGATATTCGTGCGCCAGCACGTGGTCCGGGTTGTGCTTGAGCGCCTTTTCAAAGTCCGCCTGGGCGGCGCGGTAGTCCTCTTTGCTGTAGTGGTAGTCGCCCCGTTCGTAGTGGGCTTCTGCCCTCAGCAGCCCGTCGGCAAACCCGGTCGCGTGGTCCAGCCGCTTCATGCGTTCCTGCTCGTTGCCCTGGGCCTTGGCCACCACCGCCAGGTAATAGGAGGCATCCCCCAGGCTCGAATTGAGTTGCAGCGCGTTCCTGAGGGCCGTCACCGCGCCATCCAGGTCGTTGTTGTTGGCCAGGATGCGCCCTCGCAGCAGGTGCAGCTCTGGGATTTCATCGCCACCGGGCAGGCCCAGCGCAGTGTCAACATCGCGGGTGGCGGCGGCCACATCGCCTGCCTCCAGCAAGAGCCGGGCGCGCAAGGCCAGCATTTCGACCGCATCTGATTGCAGCCGCAGCGCCGTGTTCAGGTCGCTCATGGCGCCGCTGGGGTCGCCTGGGCCAGCCGCACCTGGGCGCGCAACTCGTAGGCATTAAAGGAGTCGGG
>JAAUUD010000275.1 GCA_012031655.1 Anaerolineae bacterium
GCAGTTGCTTATCCAGCACCTTGTTCAGTTCTCGCTGACGCCGCCCGGCTTGCTGGAGGTCCAGTTCGGGGTCCACCGTGAGCTTCAGGGCCAGGCGCACCCGCCCAGACTCGGCCTGAGCCGCTGTCTGAACAGCATAAACCCCACTCAGGCGCCCCACCTGAGCCTGCACGCTACGCTCTACACTTTCCAGCGTCAGCACCCGCCCCGCAGCCGAACGTACCGTGCCGCCCGGTGCTGGGGCACGACGCAAAGCCACCAATTCACGCAGCACCACCCCGCCCAGCAGCACATCGGCCAGCACTGCCGCCAGCACCAACCCCGCTTGCGCTGTGCCCTCTTGCGCGGCGATGCGCTCCGCCACATCGATCATGGCTGCCGGAAAAACCAACAGCACCGTGATCAGCAGCATAAACAACCCCGCCAGGAAGATCATCCCCAGTCGTATCAGGAAGACGCGCAGCATCTTAACTTATCCCGTGTAGCGCACGACGACCAGCGTGCGGTCGTCAAAGGGCGGCGCGGCTCCGATGAAATCTTCCACGGCCTGGTTGATCCCCACATTGATCTCCTGAGCATGGGCGTGAGGGGCCAATTGTTGCACCATCGCCACCAGCCGATCTTCGCCAAAGGGTTCGCCGTGCACATTTTCTGCTTCGGTCAGACCATCGGTGTAAAACACCAAGACATCGCCTGGCTCCAGTTGATAGTACACGGTTTTGAGCGGCATTTGCTCGAACCAGCCGAGCGGAATGCCGCCCTTGGGCAGCCATTCCACCGAGTGATCACGCGCCCGCCACAGCAGCGGCAGATTGTGCCCGGCATTGACGCCCAGCATCCGGCCCCCCGGCTCAAAAACAGCGTAATAGACCGTCACAAACATACCAGAAGCCGTTGTGGACTCATCATGCAGGATGAGCGCGTTGGTCTTGTGCAGGGCTTCCTGTGGCTCGCGGGCAGAGATGGCATTCCCGCGTAGCAGGCGGCTGGCTACCGCCATAAAGAGCGCTGCCGGGGCGCCTTTGTCTGAAACATCTGCTGTGACCACACCCATGACCTGGCCATCCTCCAGCAAAAAGCAATCATAGAAATCACCGGCGACTTCTCGGGCAGATTCCCACGACACCGCCACCTCATACCCGGTGATCACCGGGAAGTTGACCGGCAACATGCCCCGCTGGATGTTGTGGGCCATCTCAAGCTCGCGTTGCATCCGCCCTTGCTCGATGGCGATTTCGTAGAGCCGGGCGTTTTCGATGGCGAACCCAGCCTGGGCAGCAAAGGCCGTCACCAACTCCAGGTGTTGCGGGTTAAAGACGCCGGTAAACATGCGGTTATCGACGTAAACCAGGCCAATCATCTCATCGCGCACCTGGATGGGCACGCACATGATCGACCGTAAAGCCATCATGACCACGCTTTGCTGATTGGAGAACTGGCTCTGGGCATTGTCCGTGAGCAGCGGTTGGCTGGTTTCCTGCACTTCGCGCACGATGGTTCGGCTGATGGAAAACTTGGGGTTTTCTAGCTCGTCCTGGTTCATCCCGCGCGCCACTTTGAAGTTGAAGGCCCCTGTTTCCTTGTCCAGCAACATCAAAAAACCGCGTTCCGCCCCGGTTACCTGGATCACCCGATCCATAACGTAGTTTAACACCGCAGCCAGGTCCAGGGTGGAGTTCAAGCTACGGGTGATCTCGTAGAGGGTAGCCAGATGTTCGGTTGGTGGCGGGGTTTGGCTCATGGTATGTCCTTCAGGTGTTTTGCCTGGTGCGTATTATACCCTCTCTGCCCGGCACGTCCCATGAAAGGTGGTATAATGCCCCGCAAACCACGAGAGACCACCATGCGCTTTGATGTTTACATTCACCCAAATGATTTGCGGAGTGTTCCTGACCTGGCGCAGCATCTGGAAAATGAAGGTTTTCATGCCATCTGGACGCCAGAGACCAACCATAACCCCTACTTTCCCCTGGTGCTAGCGGGCCATGCCACGCAGCGGCTTCAGTTGGGGACCGGGATTGCCGTTGCCTTTGCGCGTAGCCCCACGGTGACGGCGATGGAAGCCTGGGACCTGGCCAGGCTGACCAACGGGCGCTTCATCCTGGGCCTGGGCACGCAGATCAAAGCGCACATCACGCGCCGTTTTGGGATGCCCTGGGACAGCCCGGTAGCGCGCCTGCGCGAGTACATCGAAGGGATGCGCGCCCTCTGGGATACCTTCCAGAACAACGCCCGCCTGAACTATCGCGGGGAGCATTACAAGCTCACCTTCATGACGCCCTTCTTCCAGCCAGAGCCGCTCGAACACCCCCACATCCCCATCTTTACCGGAGGGGTGCAGGCGGCGATGTGCCAGTTGGCGGGCGAGCTTAGCCAGGGCTTTCATGTGCACCCCTTTCATACCGCAGATTATTTGCGTAACTTCATCCTGCCGAACCTGGAAGTTGGCCTGGCGCGCAGCGGACGCACCCGTGCCGAGCTGCAATTAATCTGTGCGATCTTTGTGGTTACGAACCTGGAAGAAGCGCGCGAGGTCAAGTCTCAGATTGCCTTCTATGCCAGCACTCCGGGCTATCGCGGCGTGCTGGAGCAACACGGTTGGGGCGATTTGCAGGATCGTCTTTCGGGCCTCATCCGGCGGAGCCGCTGGGAAGAACTGCCAGAGCAGATCAGCGATGAAATGCTGGCCCATTTTGCGGTGGTCGCCCCCGCGCAGGAACTCGCAGCGGCGGTGGAAGCGCGTTATCGCGGCCTGCTGGATCGGGTCGCTTATTATTTCCCATACGTCATGGGTGAGCGCGAGGCGCTATGGCGTGCCTCGCTGGCCCACTTCAACGGCTAAAGGAACCTCCGATGACCCCATTTACCTATGCAGAAGCACACGCCCAGGATTTTGTGGAGCAACTCAAGGAGTGGCTGCGTATCCCTAGCATCAGCACCCAGTCGGAACTGAAGCCCGAGCTTGAAAGGGCTGCTTTTTGGCTGCGTGACCACTGCCTGAGCATTGGCCTGACGCGTGCGGAAGTCTTTCCAACCCCGCGTCACCCGGTCGTGTACGCCGAATGGTTGGGCGCCGGGCCAAATGCCCCGACGGTGCTGGTCTACGGCCATTATGACGTGCAACCCGTGGATGATCCGTACAGAGAGTGGAAATCTGACCCCTTTGAGCCCGTTGAGCGCGAGGGCCACTTGTACGGACGTGGCGCCACGGATGATAAGGGCCAGACCTTCATCCACCTGAAGGCTTTTGAGGCCCACTTTCGCGCCACCGGTAGCTTTCCGGTCAATGTGAAATTCCTGGTAGAAGGCGAGGAAGAATCCGGCTCCGAAAGCCTCCCGGCGTTTATCCAGGCGAATGTGGACCTGTTGCGGGCCGATGTGCTGGTGATTTCGGACTCGCACATCATCTCTACGGAGCAACCCAGCCTGGTCTATGGGCTGCGCGGCATCTTCACGGCAGAGGTGGAGGTGTTTGGCCCGCGTGGCGACCTGCATTCCGGCTCCTACGGGGGCACGGTGCACAACCCGGTGCAAGCCCTGGTGGAAATCCTGGCCCAACTCCATGATGCACAAGGCCGCGTGACCGTGCCGGGCTTTTACGACGACGTGCTGCCCCTCCTGGCGGAAGACCGTAGGGCCCTCGCGCAATCGCCTATGGACGAAGCGCGGCTCGTCAAAGAAACCGGTGTGCCCCGCCCCTGGGGCGAACCCGATTACAGCATCGCCGAACGCATTGGGGCACGCCCCACGCTGGAACTCAACGGCATCGTGGGCGGTTGGATTGGCGAAGGCAGCAAGACTGTGATCCCCGCGCGGGCGCTGGCCAAAATCAGCTGCCGCCTGGTGCCCAACCAGGACCCTAACCAGATTTTCGCCCTGCTTCAGCAAGGCATCGCGGCCCTCACCCCCCCGACGGTCCGTAGCGAAGTGCGCATGATCCATGCAGGCGGCCCGGCAGCGATGGTGCCGATTGACGCCAAACCGATCCAGGCCGCCGTGGAAGCCTACGAAGCTGTTTTTGGGACCCGCCCGCTCTTTCTGCGGGAGGGTGGCTCCATCCCGATAGTGGCGGGGCTTCAAGGCGCGCTGGATGTCCCGGTGGTGTTGATGGGCTTTGGCCTACCGGACGATAATCTGCATGCCCCCAACGAGAAATTCACCCTGGCGATGTTCCACAAGGGCATTCAGACCATGCTGCACTTCTACCAGCGGCTACCCGCCCTGCTCTGAAAGCGCATAGATGGCAAACTGGCCGTCGCCATAGGTTTGTTGAACATGCAAGCCGCCCGCCTGGAACGCCGCCAGCCAGGGGGCGGCTTCTGCCTGGAAGGTGACGAAGTAGCGCACAGCACCCGGCGTTTGGGCAAATTCGCCGTGTGCATAATCGACCAGCGCTGCTGGGTCAGCCAGCCACACCAGCACAATGCGGGGCCGTGCGCCCAGGTAGTAGCCCAGCGACCAACCCAGATCATGATCATAAACGACCTCGCCTGCATAGGCGGTGTTGAGGTGCTCGGCCAGCACATCAATCCCGGTGAAGCGCCCGCCATCGCTGGCCAGCGGGGTGTGGCCCTGCCCGGCTGCCCAGGCGAGGGGCAAGCTCAGGGCGATGGCCAGAGCGGCACAGAGCGGGGTTGCTCGTGTTGGGGGATGCCAGGCAAGCCACAACGCCAGGGCTGGCAGCAAGGGCAGCAGGTAGCGGTCATATACATGCAGGGGCAGCAACCAGTGCAGCACGGCATATAGCCCAACATAGGCGGCAAACAGGGGCGGCAAACGCCGGGCACCCTTGCCCTCTGGTGCCCGGCGCCGTCGCCGGGGGCTCAGCAGGAGCAACACGCCCCACGGCAGCAGGTATTGCCCCCAGGACCACCAGGCACGCAGGCGGGGCCAGGCTTCTCCTGCTTCGATGACCCGGCCTGGCAGGTAGTTCTGGCTGCCTTGCCCCACCACGCTCAAAGGCGGACCGCTGGCATCCCACAGCGTCACCAAATAGCCAGGATGCCCACCACACCACGCCCCAGCGCCAGGCTCCGGGCC
>JAAUUD010000016.1 GCA_012031655.1 Anaerolineae bacterium
CCGTGGGCGCGGGCGCTTCCGGCGTCGCTTCGGTGGGCGCCGGGCTGCCAGCGGGGGGTTCGGGGGTCGCTTCGGTCGGTTCGGCAGTGGCCGAATCTACCATGGAGACTTGCCACACATCCACCGCATCCACAGCAATCACCGTTCCCTCGGAGGCCGGGTTCGCCTGGCCGCTGCTCACCAGCGTCAGGAGGTGATCGCCCGGCACCAGCGGATACACCGGGCTGCTGATGAAGCGCCGCGCTGGGCTGTAGAGGTCCAGCGTATCCAGCAAGGCGCCATCGACGTAGACTTCCAGCAACCCAAAGTTGCGGAACTGCACCAGTTGTAGCTGGAAGGCATCGCCCCGAAAGTTCAGGCTCACCGAGGCGCCTGCTTCGGCGGTGTAGCTATAGCCGCCGCCAGAGGCCAGGTCCGAGCCAAGCCCTTCCCAGGCGCCAGCATCGCTATAGACGAAGGCTTCGTCACTCATCTCAAGGCGTGTGGCCCCTTGCTGGGGTTGGGCCGCCCCTTCGGGCGACCCCTCCTGGGCCAGGCTGGGCGCGGCTTGCGCCATCTGCCCCAGCACCAGGCCCAGGACCAGCAACCACGCGGCCAGGTTACTCCGCTTCATCAGCAAACTCCGACGCATAATCCAGCCCCCGACCAGCAGCGCCACCAGGGCCAGCCACCCCCCCCACCCCACCACGGGCGGGGGCGGGCAGGCTGGTGGTGCCGGGGTCCTTGAGGGTGGTTTCAAAGTACAGGATGGCATATTGACCGCCGGGCACGTCGCCCACGTTCGCGCTGATGTTGGTGGCGTTGGGCAGGGTCGCCAGGCCCAGCGCGCGGGCTTCGGCGGGCGTTGGTGGGCCGCGAGGCGCTCACCCCGGCGCGGATGCTGCCCGGCACCAGGTTCTGGTAAGTCGTGTTGAGCGTGTCGGTCAGCACCACGTCTTCCGCCGTGATCGTATCTGGGTTGTGCGCGATGATCAGCCAGGCGATGGTGTCGCCAGGCCGCAGCGGCACGCCGTTCAGGTCAAAGCCGGTCTTAGTGATTTGCAGCGGCAGGGTCTCGCGGATGAGGCCCGCATCGGCCACGTCCAGGTCCACCACGCCCAGCGTCGTCACCGGCACGGTCACACGGCGGTTGTTGGTGGCAAAGTCGCTGTCTGCGGCTTCGTCGCTGCCCTGATTGGCCGGGCTAAGGCTGAAGTTAGCCGGCGGCACCACTTCGATGACGTAGATGCCCAGCGGCACGTTGAAGCGGTAGAAGCCGCCCGATGTGGTGGTCGTTTCTGCCAGCGGGGTGTTGCTGCCCTGGTTGTAGATGCGCAGCGTCACGCCATCAATGCCCGGTTCGCCGCTGTCCTGAATACCGTCGCCGTCCAGGTCTCGGAAGACGAAGTTCCCGACGCCCGCCGTGGTGGGCGTAAAGAACGCTTCGATGGTGTGGTCCTCGTCCACGTTGTTGAAGGTGTAGCTGCTCTGCGCGCCAATCGAGACGCCATCCACCAGCACATCTTCGATGGCGAAGTTGGTCCCTGCCGTGATGGTGAAGCTCTGGTCTTCGCCTTCGAAGACCGTCACGTTGCCACTCGGCGAGATGCTGCCGCCCGCGCCCGCGCTGGCCACGATGGTGTAGGTCGGGATGGCCTCGAAGGTCACCTCAATCGAGCCATTGGCCGTCACATCGCTAAAGGTGAAGGTGTCGTCCGCCTCCAGGCTGGCCGGGGCCGGGTCTGTGGCGTCGTCCGTATCGAGGTCCACCAGCACTGCCAGCACCCGGAAGCCCGCATTCGGCGTCACTTGGAAGGTCTGGTCAGCATTTTCAAAGACCGTCACGTTGCCACTCGGCGAGATGCTGCCGCCCGCGCCCGCGCTGGCCACGATGATATAGGTCGGGATCGGCTCCACGACGATGCTCAGCGTGGCATCGGCCATCACATTCGTGAAGGTATAGGTGCCGTCCGGCTCCAGGCTGGCCGGGTTGCCATCCACCGCGACGCTCTGAACACGGTAGGTCGGGTCCAGCGTCAGGGTAAAGGTCTGGTCATCGCCCTCAAAGACCACCGTCGGGTCGCTAGGGGTGAGGCTGGCCGCGCTGCTGTTGCCATCAGTGATGGTCAAATCCGGCGTCAGCGTATAGGTCGGGATGGCCTCGAAGACCACTGCGATGCTGCCCGGCGCGCCCACATTCGGGAAGGTGTAGCTGTTCTCGGCGGTCGGGTCCGCGATGAACAGCGCCACCGGGTCTACGGCGTCGGTGGTGTCGGTATCCACCAGCACCGAGGCAATCCGGTTGAAGGCATCCGGCTCAAAGACGAAGGTCTGGTCCATGCCACAATCCACCGTCACCAAGCCGGTCGGGTCCAGCGTGCCCGCACCGCTGCTGCTGGCCGTGATGGGGTAGGTCAGCAGGGCGAAGGTCGCGTTAATCGCGCCATCCGAGTCCACCGCCGCAAAGGTGTAGCTATCGCCCGCCGGGTCAAAGCCCGTCACATCCGTTTCGAAGCTGCCGTTGCCATCTTCATCCACCGTGATGCTGGCAATTTCGTAGCAGGCATCCGGCGTGAGGGTGAAGGTCTGGTCGCGGCCTGGTTCTACCGTCTGCGGCGCGTCCGGCGTGATGCTGCCGCCCAGGCCCGCCGTCGGCGTGAGGGTGTAGAGGATGGTCGGCGTAAAGGTCACGCGCACGGTTGTGTCGCTGGTGATGTTGCTCAGCGTGAAGGGGTTGCCGCTGAAGGCTGCGGCCTGCTCGCCGTTGCCATCGTTGCGGTCCACCAGCACTTCATTCACAGCCCAACCCGCATTCTCCGTAATGGTGAAGTCCAGGTCATCGCCGTAATTCACGGTGGTGTCGCCCGCCGGGCTGATGCTGCCGCCAAACTCGGCGCTGGCAGTCACCGTGAACTGTTGCAGCTGGAAGGTCACTTCGATGGTGGCATCGGCAATCACGTTGGTGAAGTCGTAGCTGTCCACCGCACCCACGGAGACGCCATCCACCAGCACATCGGCCACTTCATAGCCGGTGTCCGGCGTAAAGGTGAAGGTCTGGTCGTCGCCGCAGTTCACCAGCGTGTCGGTATCCGGCGCGATGCTGCCGCCCACGCCACCCGTCACCGTCGGCGAGAGGGTGTAGCTCAGCAGGTCGAAGCTGGCCTCGATGGTGGCATCGGCCATCACGTTGATGAAGTCGTAGGCAGGCACCGCGCCCACGGAAACCCCATCCACCAGCACATCGGCAATTTCGTAGCAGGCATCCGGCGTGATCGTGTAGCTCTGGTCGTCGCCATAGGTGACCGTGGTCGTGCCCGCCGGCGCGATACTCCCGCCCGTGCCCGCGCTGGCTGTAAGGGTCACTTCCAGCGGCGCAAAGGTCACTTCAAGCGTGGCGTTGGCCGTCACGTTCGTGAAGGTATAGGTGCCATCCAGCTCCAGGCTGGCCGGGCTGCCATCTACCAGCACTTCCAGCACGCCAAAGCCGGTATCAGGCGTCACGGTAAAGGTCTGGTCGTCACCACATAGCACCGGCGTTGCGCCGTTGGGCGCGATGGTACCACCCGTGCCGTTCACGCTGGCCGTGAGGGTGTAGGTCAGCAGGTCGAAGCTCGCCTCAATGGTGGCATCGGCCATCACGTTGGTGAAGTCGTAGGCAGGCACCGCACCCACGGAAACCCCATCCACCAGCACATCGGCAATTTCGTAACAGGCATCCGGCGTGATCGTGTAGCTCTGGTCGTCGCCATAGGTGACCGTGGTTGTGCCCGCCGGCGCGATACTCCCGCCCGTGCCCGCGCTGGCTGTAAGGGTCACTTCCAGCGGCGCAAAGGTAACTTCAAGCGTGGCGTTGGCAGTCACGTTCGTGAAGGTATAGGTGCCATCCAGCTCCAGGCTGGCTGGGCTGCCATCTACCAGCACTTCCAGCACGCCAAAGCCGGTATCAGGCGTCACGGTAAAGGTCTGGTCGTCACCACATAGCACCGGCGTTGCGCCACTGGGGGCAATAGTGCCGCCCGTGCCGTTCACGCTGGCCGTGAGGGTGTAGCTCAGCAGGTCGAAGCTCGCCTCAATGGTGGCATCGGCCATCACGTTGGTGAAGTCGTAGGCAGGCACCGCGCCCACGGAAACCCCATCCACCAGCACATCGGCAATTTCGTAGCAGGCATCCGGCGTGATCGTGTAGCTCTGGTCGTCGCCATAGGTAACTGTGGTCGTGCCCGCCGGCGCAATGCTGCCGCCCGTGCCCGCGCTGGCCACGATCTCCAAGCTTTGCAGCTGGAAGGTCACCTGAATGGCGCCGTCCGAGGTCACGTTGGTGTAGTCGTAATCGAAGGGCAGCAGCGGATCAAAGCCCGTCACGTCCGTTTCGAAGGTGCCGTCGTTGTCCTCATCTACTGCGATGCTGGCGATCTCGTAACCGTTGGCCGTGTCCGGCGTGAGGGTGAAGGTCTGGTCCGTGCCTTCCACCACATCCACCGTGCCGCTGGGGCTGATCGCCCCACCCACGCCACCGACCACTGTTGCCTCGATCTGGAAGAGTTCCGCGAAGGTCGCGGCAAGCGCGCCATCCGAGGTCACATTGCTGAACTCGTAGCTGTCGCCCGTCGGGTCAAAGCCGGTGATGTCGGTCTCAAAGGTACCATCGTTATCGAGGTCTACTGTAATCGAGGTGATCACATAGCCTGCATCCGGTGTGATGTCGAAGAGCTGGCTTGTGCCATAGTCCACCACCTGCGGCGTATCCGGCGTGATGGCCCCATTCGGCCCCGCGTTCGGCGTCAGCGTGAATTGGCGGATGGCAAAGCTCACTTCGATAGCGCCATCGGAGTCCACGCCAACGAAGGTGTAGCTATCGCCCAGCGGATCGGTGATCGGCGCATCCAGCTCAAAGGCCCCGTCGCCATCCTCATCCACCAGGATTTGGGCGATTTCGTAGCCCAGGTCCGGCGTGATGGTGAAGGGCTGGTCTGTGCCGGTGGCCACCGGCACCGTCCCCACCGGGGAAATGGTCCCGTTGCCGCCGTTCACGCTGGCGATGATCTCGTAGGTCTCCAGCTCGATGCAGAATTCCTCGAAGCGGAAGGGGATGGAGGTGCCATCTCCACCGTTGGACGAGTCGGTACGGTGCGTGGTCATCAACCCGGCAAACTGGAGCGGCCCGACGCCCGAAGGCAACGTGGTGCCGCCCGTGATGCTGGTCGGAAGCGCTACACCGGTGCGGACGTTGGTCCAGGTGGTGCCGCCATTGATGGAGAAGCGCCCCGAAACCGTGTTCGCGATTGGGTCAATGATCATCTCCAGCACGATGGTGGCGGTCTGTGGATTGGTGCCCAGCGAGACGTTGGTGCCGCCATCGAAGGTTACGGCCTGGCTGGTGCCGCCGCCCAGGTTGCTTTCCACCGCCAACTGAACACCAGCCGTTGTACCGCTCACGTTGCCCTTAGCAACCACCAGCTTCACATAGTTGTCTTCGTTGATGAAGAACAGCAACCCGGCCTGCTGGGCATTGTTGCCCGGACTGACGTTGAAAGCCGGGTTCACCAGCACGGTCCGCAGCGTGAAGGGCGAGCCTTCGCTGATGGCCACGCCCAGCGCGTTTTGCTGGTTATCGTTGTTGGTGCTGCCCGTAGGCCGGTTCTGGAAGTTGATGCCGCGTGTGCTGGTGATGATCAACTCGCCAGCGGTCGTGTCCACGTTCAGGTTGGCCTGCACGTAGCCAGGGATGGCGGGGTCGGTGGGGTCTGGCAGGAAGGTCTCGGTTGTGCTGGTGAAGCTGGGCACGTCCACCAGGGTAAAGCCCAGGGGGTCGTCATCAACATCCAGCATGCCACCGCGCGTCTCGCCATCTTCCCAGGTCAGGCAGAAGGGCGCCGCCGGGGTCACATCGACCGCCAACTGGTTACAGGGCAGGTTCGAGAGCGGGTTACAGACGATCTCGGTAAAGCTCACCTGCACGTTCTTGTTGCTGTCCATCGTCAGCGAGAGCGTCTGGCCGCTGGGCGTGATGGGCGTGACGTTGGTCTCAAAAACAGTATCGCCATCGTCGTCCAGCAAAATCTCGCTGATCTGCCAGCCCAGGTCCGGCGTAATCTGCACGTCGATGATCGTGTTTTCGAGCACCGTGGTTGGTACGTCGGGCGTCACGGCCCCGTTGCCCGCCAGGATGCTGGTGGTCAGGGTATATTGCGGCGCTACCATCACGGTCACCGGCAGCACAGCACTGTCATAGCCCAGCGCTGTGGCGATGATATCGAAGGTGTAAGTGCCCGGCGTCAGGCCCGTTACGTCCACCGTGATGTTGATCTCGGTCGGCGCGCCCACATCAGAAGCGGTGCCCGTCTCCTGGCCGGTGCCCAGCTCAGCCAGCTCGGGAAGCCGCTGGTGTCGATGGTGTAGGTGGTTGTATCGCCCGTGGTGGCAATGCCCACCGTCGCGCTATCCGTGCCGCCGTCTTCTGGCAGGGCAAAGTCCAGGGTACTCGGCGTAAAGACCAGGTCCGGCAGCGGGATATCCTGCACGCTGGCCACCAAATTTACCCGGATCGGCGACGGATTGGTGCCGTTGTGCTCAATATCAATGAAGGCGCTGTAGTTGCCAAAGGCCCCCGGCGTAAACCCAACGGTCAGGCTATCGGTGGCCTCACCCGGTAGCAACAGGCCCGGTGCCGCCCCGCTGGGCGACACGCTGAAGGCTGCCGCATCTGGCCCACCCAGCGTGATGTTGGTGATCTCAATGCTCGGATCACCCAGCAACCCCAGGTTGGTCAGCGTGATGAACTCGTCCGGCACCGGCAGCAAGGGCGAAACCGCGCCAAAGTCGATCAGCGTGGGCGCCACGCTCAGCGTAGAGGTAGTCGGCGGCAACACCTGCAAAATTTCCAGGGCGTTGATCTTCGGATTTTCCGCCGGGCCATGCAGGACTTCAATCACGATGTCGTCGCCGGGGTTGGCCAGCGTCACCGGGAAGACAAACGGCACAGCATCGTTGCCGTAGGTGTCCAGCAGGTTCAGGTTATCAATCACCAGCACACCATTGATGAACACATCAAAGATGCGGTCCACGGTACCTGGGCCACTGACGCCATAGAACAACTCAGCGAAGTACAGGCGCACTTCATATTCGCCCGCATCGGTCAGCGGGAAGGTGTAGGTCAGCGGGTTTTCGCCCACTGGGTCCCAGCGTTCCGTGGCAATAACCGTATCTGGCACGCCAGGGATGCCATAGGTCGGCACCGGGAAGCGGGCACCCGCCTGGTTTTGCGGGCCAGCCGCCAGGAAGGGCGAAGGCGCGCCGGTGGTGTCCGCAGACCAGGCCGGGCCGCCGTCCGTGGCAGGGATTTCCGGCCCACCTGCGTTCACACGATAGGTCGGGACATAGGTCACCGAGGGCACCGAGACCACGGCCGTATCCGTGGCGCTGACCGTCCCAGTGCCATACTCGCCCGTCACTTCCGCGATGTTGTTCAGCGGGAAGAGCACGTTGGGCAACTGGCAATCATACTGGGCAGTTTGGTCCGGTTGCAGGGTGCCCAGCGCCCGGTCACAATCCGGCGCAACTGGGTCGCTCACCGTGACGTTGGTCAGGTTTAGGTCGCCGGTGTTCTGCACCAGGATGGTGAAGTTGGCGGTGTCTCCACGGTTGATGGCCTGGCCATCCGGCGTCTTTTCGATGGTCAGGGCAGGCGTACCTACCCGCACTTCAGCATAGGCGACGTCTGTCACCGGGGCGCCGCCGCCGACCGGGTCTGCCGTCACCCTGGCTTCGTTCACAAAGGTCGTGGCCACGTCGCTCGCCGTGCAGGTGTAGGTCTCCGTAGCGCCCACCGCCAAGCTGGCGAAGGTGTCCGCGCAGTCGGGCGTCAGCGGGTCGCTGATCACCACATTATTCAGGTCTTCCGTGCCGATGTTGGTCACGGTGATGGTGAAATCGGCATCATCGCCCGCCACCAGCTCTTGCAGGGCCGGCGTTTTCTCGATGCGGACCGCCGGCGCGGTGATTTCTGCATTGGTGAAGGTGCAGGTGATGTCCTCGCCGCTGCTCAGCGTCACCCGCACGCCATCCGTGATGGGGCTGGTGGGCACGCTGTTGCCCGTGCAACTCGCCCCGGTGATGTCAAAGCCCGCTGGCAGCACTTCAAAGATGCGGTAGGCCCCCGGCAGCACCCCCGTGAAGGTGGTGCTGTTCGGCGCAATGGGCGAGCCTTCAATCAGCACATACTGAATCTTGGTGTTGTATTGGCTGGGGCCTTCAGGCGTCAGGGTCAGGAAGCCATCCGTCACCGTGATAGACGCCGTGCCTACCGTACCAGCGCCACCGTTAGCGCTCACCACCAGCACCCCTTCCGCGCTCACCCGGTGGTTGGCCCCACCGTGGCCAGGCGTCCCATTCCAGGCAGCAGTACCACCCGGGTCACCTGCGGAAATCGTTACGGTATATGTGCCGTTGGGCAGGGCAATTTCCCAATAAACGGGGTGTGTCAGGCCGCTGCCAGTGCAGCAATCGCTGTAGGCCATGTGGATGAAGGTGCTGGTCGGCGTATTGCCGCCACGGTCGCGCGCGTTCGGGGTGGCCACCACTGGCGCATCTGTCAGGAAGTTGCGCCAACCATAGGTGTAGCTGGTGCCATCCACGGTGGCCATGGCGCCAAAGGCCGGGCCGGTGTCGTTGATGTCCCAGGGATCGCGGCCTGGCAGCGCCACGGGCGCCCCGTTTGCCGCAGCATTGTCGAAGTTCACCAGCACCTCGATGGGCGGTAGCGCGCCGGAGTCCTCCAGGCTAAAGGGCCCCAGGTCGCCGTCAAAGTCAAAGCTCTGGGCGCTTTCTGGCGTGGCTTCTTTAACCACCGTAATGGTGCCCGGCAGGGCGTTGGGGTCCACCACCGTGACGGTGTTGGCATCGCTGTTGTTGCCCGTCACCGTTTCGCCAGCCACAGTGGGCACCAGCGCAGAGGAATTCCGCACCCCGGCCCCGTTGGGGATGAGGTTCACGCTCAGCGTGGCCACCTGGCCGCCGTTCAGCGTGGCATACTGGCAGGTAATGAGGCTGCCCAGTGCCGAACAGGTGCCCGCCGTGGTGCTGAAGCTATCCAGCGTCACGCTCAGTGGCAGGCTAAAGGTCATTTGCGCGTTCAGGGCCGTGAAGGGCGTCTCGTTTTCCACGGTCACGGTGTAGGGGATGGCCCCGCTGCCCAACAGATGGGTATCCGCAGGCGTGCTGATGCTCACCGACACGTCTGGCGCGGCATTCAGCGGAGCCACGTTGGTCACCAGGTAAACGTCGTCGTTGTAGTCGCAGTTGGCGCCGCCCGTGTTACAGCCGTTCCCGGTGCCGCTCACGTTGTCGTGCCCCACAATCCACGTCCCCGGCACGATGTTGCCATCGGGGTCGCGCACGGGCCAGGTCCGCACGCCGATCTGCGGGCGCGTGCTGTTGGTGTAGGTCGTCACATTGAACACGAACTCGCCCGGCGAGAGCACCAGCGCTTCCGCCGGGCCGGTGCCCCCCGCGATCAGCGGAAAGAGCGACTGCGAAGAAGGCCCATCGTGCACGAACAGCGGCGGTTCGCCCGTCACGCCGGGCAGGTCCAGGGTAATCGGGATGCCCCCGCAGCAGCCATGGAAGGCCGCCAGTTGCCGCACGTAGATCTGTTGGCCGCTTTGCTGCGCATCCCACAAAAAGCCCAGCCACTCTTCGCCATAGGCGGTTGGCAGTGCATCATTGATGGGTTCGCCAATGTCCGTGCTATAGCCAAACACGTCCACGATCTGCTGCAAGGTCAGCTCGGCGCCACCCTGCGAGTTCGTCATGTAACCGCCACCCAGCCCAATCTCAGAAACAGGGCTGTTCGGGTCGTTGGAAGTGATGAGCAGTTGCCCGATGCGTGCCGATGGGCCGCTCCCACCGTTCTTCACGAAGTCCACGGCCAGGTCATAGAACCCACCCGGCAAAATCACCAGCGGCAGTGCCGTCGAGGGGTCTTCGCCATTGGGCAGCACGAACTCGCCCGAGGTCGGGTTGTTGGTGCCCGACGGCTGAACAATCGTCAGGTCGCTGATCTCCAGCGGTTGCGTGCCCACGTTGCGAATACGCAGCGTCGCGCGCGGGTGCTCGTAGTAGGGAATGGGGTTGTTGAGCAACTGGTAGAAGGTCAGCCAGGTGTTCACCCACTGCATTTCAGGGATGTTCAGGCTGTTGAGCGTATCCCAGTCCAGGTTCTCGAAAGCGATTTCGCCGCTTTGCTCGGTCCCGGTCCCGTTCAGCGTCACGGAGACAGTCGGGTCGTTCGGGTCGTCGCTCATGATCTCCAGGCTACCGGAAACCGGACCAGGTGCCACCGGGGCAAAGACCAGTTGCACCGGCAAATTGGCGCCGGCGGGCAGCAACACCGGGGTGTTGACGGTCGTCACCAGCGAGAAGGGGCCGTTCACCGTGATATCCGTCAGGGTCAGCGGCGAGCCACCCGTGTTCTGGATGGTGAGAACCTGCGGCGCCGAAATGCCGCCCACCAGGGTGGAGGCAAAGGTCAGTTCGTCCGGCACCAGCGCAATATTGCCCTGGAAGTCCTGCGTGGGCCGCAGGTTGCGCGCAATAAAGACCACATCCTGATACTCAAAGCCCGTGGTGGCTTCTTCAAAGGCAATCAGGTAGGCGTTGGGCTGCCCCATGATGGGGTAAACCCGCATGTGGTGCGGAATAGCCCCGCCAAAGCTGTTCAGCGCATCCTCGCCAAAGACCTCCCGGTTGGCCACGCTGGGCCAGCGGGTAAAGAAGCTGAACTCCGTCCCCACGCCTGGGCTAAAGCTCAGGCCATCCCCGGTCAATTCTATAACCGTCGGGTTGAGGGTCTGGTTGCTGCCGCTGTTCACGCTCAGGACCTCGGTGCGGCCTGCCGCGTTGCCCACCTCGTACCAGCCCAGCGCCAGCACCGGATTGCTGTTCGGCGCAAAAACGCCCAGCAATTCCAGCGTCACTGGGCCGGATTCCGGCACCCGGAAGGTCTGCGCTTCCACTTCTTCGCCCAGCAATGGCGCGCTGGGGGTGGTGCTGTTGATGATGGGGGTGGCCGGGTTGTTGTCGCCCACGTTAATCAGCAGGTCATAGGTATCCGTGATCCACTGCAAGCTGGGTTCGTTGGTGCCCAGCAAACCTTGCTTGCCCAGCCCGCGCAACTCCACCGTTACCGTAGGGCTATCGGGGTCGTTGCTGGCGATGGCCATTTCGCCCACCTGCACCCCAATGGTCGTCGGGTTAAAGACCACGTCCACCGTTACCGAACCCTCGCCCGGCACCACAATCGGTGTGGCAGGGCTGGGGACGGTTTCGCCAGCGGCCAGCGCAAAAGCCCCGCTAAAGGTGAAGCCCGTGAGGTTGAGCGGCTGCGCCCCCGCGTTGATGATGGTCACGGTCTGCGGCGCGCTGGCCGGTCCGCCAATCACATCATCAAAGATGATCGTCTCCGGGTTCACCACAATATCCGGCTCGTTGACCACCTCAGGCCGCAGCAGGGTGATTACGGCGTTGGTCCCGTTGCCATACTCAATGAGGTAGATATCCCCCATGGCCGGGTTTTCGGTCAGGTCCAGCGGATTGTTGAAGCCGCTGAAGCTCGGAATCTGGTTGCCCAGGATGTCGCCCACGATGTTATAGCCTACATCAGCGCCACCCGGTTGCAGGGTGATGATGTCTTTACCCTGGCTATAGCGCACCACCAGCAGTTGACCCGCCAGGCGGCCACCAAAGACAGCACTATTCTGATATTCAATCACCCCATTGGGCGACTTGTTGTTCTGGAAGTCGTAGGCAAAGTAGCGATAGTTGCGGTCCGGTTGCGTGCCCACCGGGTAGTGGTTGCCCACCTGGCCGGGGTCTACGCCGGCGGTCGGGTTTCCGCCGTTGATCACGTATTCGCAACGGGTTGGGTTCGGGTGGCCATAGTAGCCATTTTGGACCACGCGGTAGAGGTAGTCGTATTGGGTGGGCGGCTGGGTGCGCGGCGCAATCGGCCCCAGGTATGGCCCATACACGGTGTTATCCACACGGTTAAAGCATTCCACTGGCCAGGTGCTGGGGTCGCCCTGCACCGCCCCGCTGGGGGTCGGCGGCGTAACGCCACCGCTGGCCGAGCCGTTGGTGGGCACATAGAGCTGCCCATTGGAGTGCCAGACCAGGTCGTAGGCGTTGCGGACCCCCGTGGCAAAGAGGGTCAGCGGCGCACTGGGCACCTGCGGGTTATAGAAAAACTGCGCAAGCGGGTTGGGCACGGTGCGCCCCGCGTCCGCCGTCTGGCTGATGAACTCGGCCATGCTCACGGCCAGTTGAGGGTCGCCCAGCGCAAAGTTGTTGGCGTCGGTCAGGTCCGAACCATTGGCCGCGGGGATACCCGTCCGCGCATTGAGCGGGCCGCCCGTGTTTGCCACGAAGTTTTCAATCAACATGGTATCAACGCGCAACACTGCCGCGCTAAAGATCACCTCAGGCTCCTGGCCCCAGGGGTTATCGCGGTCGCCCATGGCGTTGATGCTGCCCTGGTTGAGTACAGCGCGCCATCCGGCCCAAAGTCAATCGAGTTCGAGAGGTGGTCGCGCACGGAACGCGGCAGGCCCACAATGTAGTCCTGACGGGTCCAGGTCAGCCCATTATCGGTGCTGGTGATGGCGCTCAACGCCCCCGTGAAGTGATCCGCGTTGCTAAAGGCGCCCTGGTTGTGCGTCACCCACAGCTTCATGCTGCTTGCCATGGGTGGGTTGGGGTCAAAGTCCAGGCCAATCAGCACCCGCCCGGCAAACAGGTCGCCAAACACGCGCTCATCCGAGAGCAAGCCCGTCGTCGGGTCAATCGCCCAGCTATGCACCGTCCCAAAACCGCTCACCGCATAGAGGCGGCCATCTGGCCCCATGCTGAGGCCAGTGTAGCCCTGCGGCCCGGCCCCGGCATTTACCTCAGTGAACTGAATGCCGCTGGGGTCGCCGGGGCTGACCAACGCCCCGGTAGTAAAGCTGAAGCTGTAAGGCTCAAAAGGCGTGCCAGAAAGCACGGTCACGCCCGGCGTATATTCCACCGTGTAGTTGGTATTGGGCGCCAGGGTGATCGTGGGCGTGATGTTGATGGCATCGCCGCCGCCCGTGGTGTTATAGAACGCTGGCACCGCCCCGGCCACCGGCCCCAGGGATGTCTGGTAGAACAGGATCGAGGTGGCGTTCAGGCTGTTGCCGTCCACACTGTCGCCCGGCACGGGGATAAACACCGTGGCCGAGACCCCTTCCAGGTTCACCGGAACCCCCGTGGCGCCATCCGTGGGCACGGTGCCGGTGATGGCCGGGTTTTCCAGGCCAGACCCAAAGGGCCGGATGTCAATATAGTTCAGCTTGGTATTGCTGCCCCCCACCGAGTCAATGGTCAGGCGGCCATCGTTCACCGTCACCACCGCAGAAAGCACCTGGAAGGGATTTGCAACGGTGGGCGCGAAAGGCTCCGCCAGGATGTTCCCCTCGGCGCGCAGCACATAGGCGGCGGTGGGGTCGCTCAGGGTGGCATCGCCCATCCCGACTTCAATCTGGTAGGTGCCGTTCGGCAGGCTGATTTCCCAGGCCCCGGCCAGCGGCTCGTTGGGGTGCTCCATGAACACCAGGGTAGCCAGGCGGGGGTCGCTCGGCGTTTCGCGGTTGGCGCCGCGTGCGGTCAGGTCCAGGCCCACGCGCGGCTCCAGGTTGGCCACCACGCTCGCCTCGGTCACCCAGCCATAATTCCAGATGCCGCTCCCCTGCAGGAAGTCGGTCCGTTGGCCATAAGGCTCGCCCCAGTCCGCCACGTAGCCAGAAGGCGGCGGCGCAAACGGCCCCTTCTCTGGGCTGGCCTCGTCGTTCTGGAAGTTGACGTTCACGCTGGGCAGCTCAATGGTCCCGCGCCCCTGCATGGTCACATTGAGCGCCGTCGGGGTGGCGGTGGCATCCAGATAGGTCACCTGGAGCGTCACCGTCTTGGTGACCGTATCTGGTGGCGCAAACGAGGTGTTAAAGATCACGCTCTCGCCCACGTCCAGGGTCACCGGGCCAGTAAAGTTCTCTGTGAACAACCCCGCATTGGCCCCAACCAGGCTCACGTCCGTCACCACGATGCTCGGCGCGCCCAGGCTGCCACCATTGGTCAGCGTCACCGGCTGGTTGAAGGTGCTGCCCATCGGCACCAGGCCAAAGTTCACCGGGTTGGGCGAGGCAATCAGCGGCAGGGTGATGTCGCCAAAGCCACTCAAGGGAATGGTGACGATTTCCGTATCACCCAGTGGCCCATATTCAATCGTCAGGTTGGCGGTCTTGGCGCCGTTGGTGTTGGGCGTAAAGACCACCGGCACCAACAGCGCCGGATTCAGGGTATCCAGCGTCACCGGGCCACCAAAGGTCAGGCTAAAGGAGTTCAGCGCATCGTCCGTGATGCTCACCGACTGAATCGGCAGCGGGTCGCCCAACCCCTGATAGGTCAGCACAAAGTTCTGCTGGGCCGAGGCCCCCACATAGATGTTCCCGAAGTTGCGGTTGCTCGGCGTCACCAGCAGCCCGGGTTCGCTGGTCACCACCGGCAGCACCTCGATCGCGTTGATCTTGGGGTTCTCTGCCGCGCCGTGCAGCATGGTCACTTCCAGGTCGTTATCCAGCACGGTAACCGGGTAGGTGAAGACCACCGCCGTGTTCATATATTCAAAGAACAGGTCCAGGTCCGCCCGTACCACTGCGCCTTCGATCTGCATATCAAAGACACGGGCACCCGCCGCCGTAAAGACGTTCTCCGCCTGGTAAATCCGCACCTGATATTGGCCCGGCGTCACCGGGAAGGTGTAGGTCAGCGTGTTGTCGCCGGGCGGGTCCCAGCGTTCCGTGGTGAAGAGCGCGCTCGGCGCACCCGTGTTGTTCGTGCCCGTAAAGGCCGAGGCGGCGGTGGCATCGTCCGGGTTAGCAAGCGGGTCCGCAAAGCCAGAAAAGTAGGCCGAAGGCTCGCCCACAGGCGACCCCACCGCCACGCTATCACCGCCAGTATTGCGGGAGAGGTCCGCGCTCCAGGGCAGCCCGCCAGCCTCGATTGCCGCCACTGCCGGCCCCCCTGCATTCACGCGATAGAGCGCCATCGCTGCCACGCTACCCGCGCCGCGAACTGTGGTGTTCAGCCGCCGCGTTTCGCCGCTCACCAGGTAATCCAGCGCCACCCGGTCCACGCTGTTCTGCGCGCCCAGCGGCGAGAAATCGACTTCAAAGGTGTAGGTCTGCCCCGGCGAGAGGTTCACCGGCAAGGGTGCGCTGGGCCGCACCTCAAAAATGCCCGTTGTGCCCAGGCTCAACCCGGTGAGCTGGATCGGCGCGCTGCCCAGCGGGCTGCTGTTGAACACCGTGAAGCTTTGTGTTTCGGTGGTCCCCACCGGCACCAGCCCATAGTTATAGGTGCTGGGGCTCACAAACAGGAGCGTGTCGCGGGTCACCGGAACAATTTCAATCCCGTTGATCTTCGGGTTTTCGGTTGGCCCGTGTAGCAGTTCGATGTCGATGGTCTCGCCCGGGTTGGTCACCAACACCGGGAACCGATAGACCGCCCCATTGTTGCCATGCTGGGCCAGCAAGTCCAGGTTGGTCAGCACCCGCTGCCCATTGATATCCACATTAAACTGACGGTCGCCCACACCGTTCCCCGGCAACCCATAGTAAATCTCAGCGAAGTACAGCCGCACTTCGTATTCCCCGGCGGCAGGCATCGGGAAGCGATATGGCAAAGGCTCGCCCAGGTCCGGGAAGCCATGCCAGCGCTCGGTGGCAAATAGCGCGTTCGGCACGCCGGCCACGCCCGTCCCGGTAAAGCTGGCCACCGCACCCGTGTTGTTGCCAATGTCGGTCAGGTCCAGGTAGGCCGAAGGCGCCACCACTGTGTCCGCGCTCCAGTCCAGCTCGCTGCCAGGCATATCCAGCAACGGACCCCCCGCATTGACGCGATAAACCGGCGGGCCATACGCAAAGGACGAGCCATTCAGCACCACTTCAGTTTCGCGCAGGTTGGCCCCAAAGCCATGCCGCACAGTCATGACCCCCGTGGCAGAGCCGCCACCCGTCGGCACAAACTCCACCGGGATGAGCTCGGTCTCCTGCGGGGCCAGGCTAAAGGGCAAAACCACGCCGCTCCCCAGGCGGAAGCTGCTGCTATCAAAGCTGATCGCGTTCACCTGAACAGTCGGGTCGCTCCCGATCCCCAGGTTACGCAGGGTCACGTTGCGGCTATCCACCTGCCCAGCCTGGATGAGCGAGAAGTTCACCGGGTTGGGGCTGGCCGCCAGTTCGCCAGGGGCATCCTGCGTCACTTCCGCAAAATCCCACACCGCGCTATAGGGCGTTCCCGGTCCATTCGAGGTGCCAATAAACCCAATCGCCAGTCCAGAAGCCAGCCCGCCAACCTGGTGCATCCCCTGGAGCGCCTGCAAGGTGCTGCCGCCCAGCGTCACCATCGGCAGGTTGATGACCACGTTATCATCCAGGTTATAGCGCGGCAACACCTCGCCCGTGGCCGGGTTAATGGAAAAGTAGAGGTCAATGTAGCCGGAGCTAAGCGCGTTGGTGTCGGTATAGAAGTTAATGTCTGGCGTGCCGGCGGCTTCCTGAACCACGGTGAAGCCGCCAGTAGCGTCCAGCGAAAATTCCAGGTAGTTATCCTGGTCGCCAGCGCCAATATAGATGCCGAAGCGCTGGTCATCCAGCGTCACCGTATCGAACAAGGGCGGCAGCAAACGCGCCTTGAGGGTAAAAGGCGGCGTTCCGCTGTTGATGCCCACCCCAAACTGGAAGGCGTACTCCTGGTCGTTGCTGGCGCCCAGCGCCGTCCCTTCAGAGACCGCATCCAGCGCAAAAACACCCGTCGCCGCGCCCACCGTCATCTCGTTCGGGTCGTAGAGGTCTTCATAATTGGTCGATCCGTTGGACATCAACCCAGTGAAGCCCACGCCAAAGAAGCCCGTCCCCGGCACCCCCGCTTCCATAGTGTAGAAGATCGGCAGGTTGGTGGTGGTGCCATTGTTGGGGTCGATGGCAAACGCGTCAATTTCGTCGGGCAACCCGTCGTTATCATCGTCGGGGTCGTTCAGGTCCGAAATCCCATCATCGTCATTGTCTGCCGGGGTGCTGGCCGCCGAGCATGGGCTGCTGCCGTTGTCGATCTCGTCAGCATTGGTGTAGCCATCGCCGTCTTCATCCAGCAGCGGGTCGTCTGTGCCGTCGCAGATGCCGGTCGGAGTCCCACCGTAGTCAATCGGCTCCAGGATGGTGACGGTCCCCGAACCAAAGTTCGTCACCCAGATGGTGCCGGGGAAGATGTCAAAGTCGCCCTGCGCCACCACGTCCAGCGGATTCACGCCAAAGCCAGAGGCCAGCGTCACCACCTCGTCAACGGCGGTGCCGGTGGCGTCCAGGTCAATCCGGTCCACCCACCCAGCATAGGCTGCCGTCAGCAGGTTGCCGGTCATGGAGCCGCCAAAGTTGCTGGCCGTATATTCCGTGATGCCGTTGGTGCTGGAAGCCCACTGATACAGCGAGCCGTCTTCCGTCGGTAGCGAACTAGTCCCAGAGCGGCGGAAGTCGCATTCCACCGGGTTAATGAGCGCCGAGTCCACTGGCGACTGCCCATTAAAGAGGTTGGCGCCGTTCCCGCGCGTGGGGTTGGCATGGCCCCCATAAAAACCAGGCGTCACCAGATGCAGTTGGTCCCAGTTGGTTTCGGAACCCAGCTCGTTAGGTGTGTTCAAGCACACGCCCGGCACGCCCGCCACGTCCTGCTCATCCACCACAAAACCGCCAAAGCCCCCATTGGGGCCGTTGTCGATGGTGTACATCAAGCCATTCGAGGCAACCACCACATCAAAAGGGTTGCGGTAGCCCGGCGAGTAGACTTGCACCGGGCTGCCCACTTGCAGGCGCGCCTGGTTGTTGCCGCTGCGCCCACCCCAGGGGTCGTTGGCGTCGTTTTCGGCGCTGCTTGTCGGGATGCCATCTGCGGTATCGTGATCAATGGTCGGCAATGTGAAGGTGGTGTTGCCAATCGTGTTCAGGTCAATGCTCAGGATGGCCGCCGAAAGGGCCACTTCGGGCATGTTGCGCAAGCCCTCGGTGCCGGGCGTGGGCGCCCCCATGTTGGCGTTACCACCCATCGCCAGGTAGAGCGTGTTGGTGGCTTCGTCCAGCACCATCCCATTAGGCACATGGTCCCCCCGCGAGCGCGGCAAGCCTTCGATCAGCACCAGGTGGTCCCAGGCCGTGCCGTTCCAGGTCAGGCGCGAGAGCGTGCCAGAGTTCGTGTCCAGGTCCATGCTATAAAAGCGCGGGTCCGAGGACGGCACATAAATCACCGGGTTGGTGGCGGTGCCCGTGACGAAAATTGCAGTCACCAGGCGGCCATCCAGGTCCGGGCGTGGGGTGCCGTCGTCATCATGGTTGGGGATGGTGGTAACCACATCAATCAATTCCACATCCGTCACCGTGTACTGGTTCGGCCCCAACCGTTGCACCGTCAACGCCTGGATCACCCCGTCCACCTGCGCCACATACAAACGGCCATCCGGGCCAAATTGCAGCGAGGTCGGCGTGGTGATCGTCAGGTTGCTGAGGTTGCTCAGCACAAAGGCCGGCGGGATTGGGTCTGCCTGAGCGCGTTGCGTTGCCCCCAACGGCACCAGGCTCATTAACAGCACAATCGCCCCAAACAAGAGGGGCTTGGACAAGCGCTGAACGTTCATAAATCGCTCCCAATAAATGCGAGATATCAGGCGTTCTAAAGGAGATAAAGAGAAACAGGGCATCACAGTGCGCCTTTCGCTGCTGGCTACCGGCTCCGCAAGGGGATCGGACTGCGCAAAGCCTCGTCACAGTCCGCGTCCACACACCAGATAACGTGTGTGCCCTCGGCTGCCGCAGGCAGGGCGAACAGCGCATAACCCTGTTGCGGGGTCTGCGCCGGGATCGTAATTCCAATAAGGTTGTTCGCGGTGTCGTGGGGTTCCGCCACCGGATAACGGTTGCCGTCAGGGTCTTCGAGATAAAGGGCGTCAGTGGCGACGTCCAACGGCACATCACTGAAGTTATTCAACGACATCAGCACCATCGCCCAGCGCGTCCCATCGGGCGGCTCGGGCAGGTCCTCAGGAAGTTCTGTAGTGGTCAGAATTTGCGCGGTCAACACATACAGCCCGTTCAGGCTGATGTTCTCCACATCCGCCCCCACCCCCGGCGGGGTGACCTCTGGGGTAACGCGCTGCGTGGGCGAGGCTGGCGGCGTGATCTCCGGCGTTACCCGCCGCGTCGGCGTGGTTTCGGGCGTCACTTCTGGGGTGGCCGTGTGGGTCGGGCGGCGGGTAGCCGTGGCTTCCTCGGTCGCTGCTTCCGTGACCGCCGCCGTTACGGCTTCGGTCGGCGCGGCGGTGGCTGCTTCCGTAACCGCAACGGTCGCCGTGGCGCGGGTGTTCTCGGCGGTGTCGTCCTCGTTGGTTTCGTCTTCACAGGCCGCCACAAACACGGCCATCATCACCAGCAGTAGCGCCAGCCACCGCCGACCCTGCAAACGCATTACGCCCAAACCGTGATTCATGAGGCGCGTTGGCTCCGTAAACTCAAAATCGAAGCGATCTGCGAAACGGGCACCGAAATGTGCAATTGATGCTCAGCATAGTGGTGGAGCCGGTCCAGCGTCCACTGGAAGTAATCCAGCCCCAGTTCAGAAGGATTTGTGCGCGAGATCACGCGCAGCAAGCACACCTCCAGGCGCGAATGATCGGGGTCCAGGGTGGCAAAGCGCCCATCCCCCAGGCTGTCTAACCCCATCTCGTTAAAGCGATGCACCTGGTTATAAATCGTGCGCGTGCTGCACCCGACCTCGCACGCAATGTCCGCCGCGCGCTGTCCTTCATAAAAGCGGGCAATCATCATAGCGCGCCTCACCAGCGGGCTATCCACTTGCGACTGCGCCAGGTGTTGTAGCGCTTTGAGTTCTTCTAGCGAGACCTCACGCAGCACCAAACGTTTGGGCATGTTCCATCCCTTTCACGAAACAGAATGACCGTGCGCAATTTTGGTGTGGTTTGGTCGATGGGTGGAGCCTTGATGGGCGCGGTTACACTGGGGAGCAACCGGAGCCGTATCGAAAGTCATTAAGGCCATTGCAAAATATAATTAATTTTGGCCGAACATCTTTACGTCTCAATCAAATTCCTGTATCATGGCCCATAGAACCAGGGATAGCTCTATTTCCCTGAGTCGTTCCCTTAAAATCCTCCCCAGGATGGAACAACTCAGTCTCTCTCTCAGTAATCAGTCAAACCACACAAGACTGACTACCCTGGTTTTCGCTTTCTAGGTATAAAGTATTTTGCAGGTTTGTGCAATCCAGCACGACCACCTTTCACACGAAAAAGTTATGAAATTCTCCATAGCGACCCCCTTTGTCTTGCAATGCTGTTCATAACTGTTTCCAAACCTGCTCGTTTGGCTGCAAAAAAGCCCCCAAAGCAGCCTTTTTGCATGTTTTAAGGGCCTTCTTACCCCTGAAAACCCGGTTCTGAATTTTCCATGAATTTTCCTGCAAAATAGGCCAGGTGGCCCTTTGTGCATGGTCCAGGAGGGGCTTTACACCACATCCGCGAAAGTCCTCTCCATCCGGCGGAACACCAACAACCCGCTCCCGAACAGCAAAACAGCAAATATTGCGGAAAGGCCCACCATCGGCCCCGGCGCACTATCCACCCCCAGCAAGGCCCACCGAAAGCCCTCAATCACCCCCACCATGGGGTTAATGCCATAAATCGCGCGCCAGGTGGGGTCTTCAATCAAACTACTGGGGTAGGCAATCGGCGTGGCAAACAGCCAGAACTGCGTTAAAAAGGGGAGGGTATAGCGCACATCACGAAATTGCACGTTCAGCGCCGAAAGCCACAGCCCCACCCCCAGCGAGGTCACCAGTGCCAGCAGCACAAACACGGGCAGAAAAACAACATGCACCGTCGGCAGGAGGCCATAGCCCAGCATCAACAACAGCAACACCCCAAAGGCCAGCGCAAAGTCCACCACCCCGCCCAACGTGCTGGCAATCGGGATCACCAGGCGCGGAAAGTACACCTTCTTGATCAGGTTAGCGCTCCCCACCAGGCTATTCGAGGACATCGCCAGCGCCGTCGAGAAAAACGACCACGGCACCAGCGCAGTATAAGCAAAAATCGGGTAGGGCAGGCCATCCGAAGGCACCGCCGCTAGCTGCCCAAAAAACAGGCTAAAGACCAGCATGGTCAACAGGGGTTGCAGGATGGCCCAGGCCGCCCCCAGCAGCGTTTGCTTATAGCGCACCTTGATGTCGCGCCAGGTCAGAAAATAGAGCAGTTCGCGGTATTCCCACAGTTCGCGCAACCGCAAGGCGCGCCACCCGCGCGAAGGCTCCAGCCGAATATAGGGGGTTTCTGGCGTGCTGCGCGTCGCCTGGGGTGCAGCCATGCTTAACCTGCCTTAGCGCTAGCCCATCGCCTGCATTATAGGCCAAAACTCCCCGTTGAACCCGCCCCCCCTGCCGATTAACATCATCCCTCAGCCAAGCAGCAAGGAATACCCCCGTGAACCCACGCAAAATCAGCGTTGTTGTGACCGCCCGCCCCAGCTACAGCCGCATCCGCAGCGTGCTTCAGGCCATCCAGGCCCACCCTGCCCTGGAGCTACAACTGATCGTAAGCGCTTCTGCCCTGCTGGACCGCTACGGCAGCATCCTGGATTATGTGGCGGCGGATGGCTTCGAGGTTGCCGCTCGCGTCTACATGGTGCTGGAGGGCGAAAACCTCACGGCCATGGCCAAAACGACCGGCCTGGGCCTGGTGGAGCTTTCCACCGTGTTTGATAACCTCAGGCCGGATGTGGTGGTTTCTGTGGCGGACCGCTACGAAACCCTGGCCACCGCCGTTGCCGCCGCCTACATGAACCTCCCCGTGGCGCACGTCCAGGGCGGCGAGGTCACCGGCTCCATTGACGAAAAAGTGCGCCATGCCGTGACTAAGCTGGCCAACCTGCACTTTGTTTCGACCCACGGCGCGGCAGAGCGCGTCATCAAAATGGGCGAGGACCCGGCGAGCGTCTTCATGACCGGCTGCCCCTCCATCGACCTCGCCGCCGAGGTGGCCGCCCGCCCTGCCCTGGACTTTGACCCGTTCCAGAAATACGGCGGTGTGGGGCGCCAGGTCGATCTTTCCGGCGGCTACCTGGTGGTGATGCAGCACCCAGTCACCACAGAATACGCCCAGGCCCGCCACAACATCACCGAAACGCTGCACGCCGTGCAGCAGAGCGGCCTGCCCGCGCTCTGGTTCTGGCCAAACGTCGATGCCGGTTCAGACGAAACCTCCGGCGGCATCCGTGCATTTCGGGAAAACCAGCAACCGCCCAACATGCACTTCTTCAAGAGCATGTCTCCGGTGGACTTTCTGCGCCTCATCGTGAATAGCCGCGCCCTGGTCGGCAATTCCAGCGTAGGCATCCGCGAGTCCTCCTATCTGGGGGTGCCCGTGGTCAACATCGGCAGCCGCCAACAGGGCCGCGAACGCAGCCAGAACGTGTTGGATGTCTCCCACGACCGCGCCGCGATCCTGGCTGCCATCCAGCAACAGCTCAGCCACGGCCCCCACGCGCCAGATCATCTCTACGGGGATGGCCAGGCCGGGCCGCGCATCGCGGAGTACCTCGCGCACCTGCCGCTGCACATCGAAAAACGCCTGGCCTATTGACCGCCGCTGATGGGACGCCCCCCCGCGCCGCCTGCCGCCCTATTCCCCCAGCGGCGGGCTTTGGGCGGCGCGCTTCATGTACTGCACCATCTCCAGCACAAAACGCACGTCTTTTTTGCTCAGCCCCTCCGCCTCCAGCAGATAATTAAGCGTCGGTAGCCGATAGCGCAAGGACTGATGGTTGAGTACGTAGGCGCGGCATTCTTCCGGCGTCTGGCAATCGAAGTAGGCCAGTTGCACCGCAAAGTAATCACACAGCTTTTGCAGCGTAAACAGGCTGGGGTTTTCGATGTCGCCGGAGCGCAGGCGGCTGATGGTGCCAGTACTCATCCCAGTGGCCTCGCTGATGTCGCCCATCGAGTAACGTTCGCCATCCTGCCGCGCGTGCATGTCAAACAGGATGTTGATCTGTTCCGTGATGGACATGGTGTAGTTCGTGGTCTTGTTTTTGGCTACGATTCCGGGGGGCATAGATTGGTTCACCTATAAGAAAAGGCGCCATACGGACGCCCACAGCCCCATTTTCTGTCCAGAGCTGCGCGCTGTCAATCGCCGCCTGACCCGCGCCCCCCTGGGTAAGCCGTGGCCGAACCCATACCCACCCTACCCTTGCCCCTCCTCCGGTGGGCTGGGCCGTTCCAGCTTTTCAAAAACCGAGCGCAACCCTTCCGGCGCCGGGCGGCGGAAGGCTTCGCCGCGATCAATCGGCCCCACCTCAAAGCGGTCTGGCGTGTGGGCTTCCAGGGTGCGGGTGGTGTGGCGGAGCCGCCACGCCAGGCTTTGCAGCATGGCCAGGCCAATCTGCGGTCGGGCGCGCAACAGCGGCAAAAAGTCCGCGCCGTGCAGCTCCCACACATCCAGCGCTTCGGTAGCACTGGCCCCAGCAGAGCGCGGTTGGGCGTCCAGCGGGCTAAGCTCCCCAAAAACCTGGCCCGGCCCATAGTGTGTGATGGTGATTTCCTCGCCGCTCTGCGGGTCCGGGACGAAAATGCGCACCTGGCCCCGCTGGATGAGGTAGAGCCGGTCGCCGGGGTCGCCTTTGCGAAAGAGCAGCGCCCCGCGCGGATAGTGGACGCGCCGCAGGTTGGCAAACACCGCCGCAAAATCATCGTCGTTCAGGTCGCGGAACAGGTCAATCTGCCGGAGTTGGTCAGCAACGAACATAGCTAGTCCTCCGAGGCGGCTTCGAGGTCATCCAGGGCGGCGGAGAGGCGCCCAAACACCCCTAACGGTGCATCGCTGGCGTGGATGGTGTCGCTGGCCGCCGGGCCAACATCCAGCGCCGTGATGCGCGTTGGGTTGATGTTGACCTCTTCCCGCGTCATCGCCTGGGTGGTGTAGCGCAGGCGGTCCGCCAGAAAGCCCAGCACGCCCAGGATCACGCGGGGGCGGCTCTGGATGAACATCAAAAAATGTTCGCGTTGCAGCACCATCGCGCTCACCGAACTGTTGGCGCGGGCGGTTGCGGAACGCGGTTGACCATCCAGCAAGGCCAACTCGCCCACCACATCGCCACCCTGATAGGTCCGTAACAGCCGTTCGCCACCCTGCGGATCATGGATCAGGATGTCGATAAAGCCGCGTTCGATGAGCACCATGGTATCGCCAGGCTGGCCCCGCCGAAAGAGGATTTCTCCGCTGCGGTAGTGGCGTGGCGTGATGGCCCGCGCCAGGCTGTCCAGGTCGCCCAGCGGCACCTGCTGAAAAATCGAAATCCGCTTGAGCCGGTCGGCAGCCTGTTCGACCTCCTCCGGGCTGAGCGTCCCCGCGTGCTTGCCCGCCGCAATAAACAGGTCAAAGCTATGGACGTGCAGCGGGTCGTGCTGGGCCAGGCGCGTTGTAAAATCGGCCCACAGCGCCGGGGTGCGGGTGGGCAGCAGGCTCCGCAACAACGCCATGCTATAGGCCCCCAATTGGCGGCGCAGGTCATCAATCTCGGCGCGGAGCTCCGCGATTTCCGCTTGCCAGGCAGCCCGCAGGCGCTCCCCAGCGGGGGCCGACAGGTTGTTTTCCAGGATGCCCAGGTTGGCCTGGCGCGCCAACAGATCATGGATGAGTTCGGCCTGCTGCGGGCCGAAGATCGCGCGTATTTCGGCCAGAATGCGCGCCACCCCTTCGCCGCCCATCTGCTCCACAGCCTGCCGTTCAGCGGCAGAAATCCCCTGCTCTTGCTGAAGGGTGCGCGCCAGGCGGCTCCGTTCGCGCCGCAAACCCACCTCCAGCAACGCCACCAGCAAGGCCGCGCTGCCCAGGCCAATCGCCAGGCTGCTGAACAGCCGGGCCGCCTCGCCCGGCAGGGCAAACAGCGCGTTGTTGTACAACCCATGCAGCAGGATAGCCGCGCCAATCCCGCCCAGCGGCAGCAGCCGGCGCGCCCGCCCTCCGCTCGCCGCGATCACGCCGACCCCAAGAAACAGCGCAGCTTTCGCGAGGCCATGCTGGGTGGCGTACAAACGTTGCCGGCGGCGTTCGCGACATTCGTCGACGATCCGTCGAGGCCGGCGGCGATCACC
>JAAUUD010000276.1 GCA_012031655.1 Anaerolineae bacterium
CTATGGGGCATTTATTGCCTTCCGCCAGCGCGACTTCAAGTATGTGATCGGCTTTTCGTCGGTCTCGCACATGGGGGTTGGTGCTGGTCGGGTTGAGCAGCATGAACATCACCGGGCTAACGGGCGCAGGCTTGCAGATGTTTAGCCATGGTGTGATGACCGCGCTGTTCTTCTCCTGCGTGGGGATGGTTTACGACCAGGCGCACACCCGCGACCTACCCAGCCTGGGCGGGTTCATCAAAAAGATGCCCTGGGTGGGCACGGCGTTCATCCTGGGCGGTCTGGTGAGTATGGGGATGCCGGGCTTTAGCGGTTTTATTGCAGAGTTTCCCATCCTGACGGGCATCTGGAAGGGGGTGCCGGATGAGGTGCTGGGCGCGGTCAGTGGCGGCGAACCCACCTATCTGCTGGAAAACGCAGTAACCAGCGCCGGGAGCTACTATGTTTACATTGTGGCGGCGCTGGTGCTGGGCATCATTCTGACGGCGGCCTATGTGCTGCGCGTCACGGGGCAGGTGTTCTTTGGCGAGTTTGACGAAGAACGCTTCCCGGGCATCACGGATATTGGCGTGCTGGACCGCGTGGTGCTGGTGATGCTGGGCTTCTGGCTGATCTTCGTCGGGGTCTATCCCGACTACCTGAGCAACCTGATTGAAAGCGGGATGCTGCCGGTGGCCGACCTGCTGGCCGGGCGCTTTTAAGTGATGCCAGCACCCGGATTTTCGACCTGGATCAAGGAAGTATGCCAGGGTGCAAAGCAAGGAGACGTTGATGGTCTTTAACACAGATTTAACGGCCAACTTAATGGCAGTGGTCCCGGAGATTGCGCTGGTGATCCTCGGGATCATCGTGCTGGGCCTGGACCTCTATTCCCCGGAGAGCCGCCGGGGCCAGGTGGGCTATTGGGCGGGCTTTGGCCTGATTGGCGTGGCAGTGGCGAACCTCTTCGCCGGGACGCCCGAAACGCTGGAAGAACAACTGGTGCTGGGTGGGATGCTGCGGCACGACGACTTTACGCAGATTTTCCGCACGATGAGCTACGTCGCGGCGGCGTTGACGTGTTTCATTGCGATGGGCGACCGGCGCCTGCGCTACAAGGGCGAGTTTTACCTGATTATCATCGTGGCCACCATGGGCGCCAGCCTGATGAGCGGCGCGGCAGACCTGGTGATGGTCTTCCTCTCGCTGGAGACGCTCTCCATCAGCCTGTATGCGCTGGCGGGCTTTGTGCGGGATGACGACCGCAGCGCCGAAAGCGGCCTGAAGTACTTTTTGCTGGGTTCGTTTGCGTCGGCCTTCACGCTCTATGGCTTTTCGCTGTTGTATGGCTTTACCGGGCAGACCAACATTTACCTGATTGGCCAGGCACTGGCAGCGGGCGCCATTAACGAGGTGCCGGTGTTGCTGGCGATGCTGATGGTGACGGTTGGCTTTGGCTTCAAGATCAGCGCGGTGCCCTTCCACTTCTGGACGCCGGACGTGTACGAAGGGGCGCCCACCGCCATGACCGCCTATGTTTCGGTGGCTTCTAAAGCGGTGAGTTTTGCGCTGCTGCTGCGCTTTTTGCTGGCCGTCTTCCCCCCCAGCGGATTGGTGACGCTGGACGGGGTTGAGACGATCATCGACTATAGCGACTTCTGGGTATCGCTGACCAGTGTGCTGGCGGTCATCACGATGACGCTGGGCAACGTGCTGGCCCTGATGCAGCGCAACATCAAGCGCTTGCTGGCCTATAGCTCCATCGCGCAGGCGGGCTACACGCTGATTGGCGTGGCGGCCATCGCCACCACCGATGCGGGCGATGGGGCGGCCTCTGTGGCCTTCTACATGTTCATGTATGTGCTCACCAACATCCTGGCTTTTGGCTGTGTGATCGTCTTTGCCAACGCGACCGGCTCCGAAACCATCGCGGATTTTGCCAGCCTGGGTCGGCGCAACATGTGGTTGGCTATCTTTTTGACGATTGCCTTGCTCTCGCTGGCGGGCATTCCCCCGGCGGCGGGCTTCGTGGGCAAGTTCTTGCTCTTCCGCGTTGCCATTGATGCGGGCCTGATCTGGCTGACTGTGGTGGGGGTGCTGAACTCGATCATCGCCCTGTACTACTACCTGGTGGTCATCAAGGTGATGTTCGTGGACCCCAACCCGCAGGAAGACGAAGCCATCGCACTGCCGCGCGATTATGCCTGGGTGCTGGGCGCGACGGCGGTTGGGGTGTTGCTGTTGGGGACGATCCTGGCGCAGCCCTTCATCGCCTGGGCCAGCGAAGCCGGTCTGGACCTCTTCCTCTAGGCGCCACAGCACGCAGACAAAGACCATCGCAACAGGGGGCAGGCCGCCCCCTGTTTTGCGTTCCCCCCCCCAGAATTGCGGGGACCTGCGCCACGCCATCGGGTTCTGCTCTATAATTGAGGGCGACAGATCGACCGTCATATGCGGGGAAATAATCATGCAAGTTTATAAGCCGCTGGATTTTCTCAAAGCACCAACCCCTCAGGAGCGCCTGGGGGCGGTGCGCGTGCTGGGCATTGCAGAAGATGTGGACGCCCTGCCTTTGCTCAAGGAATGCTACACGCGTGAGCCGGATGCGGTGGTCAAACAGACCATTGATTGGGCCGGACGGCGCCTCTTTGCCGCCAAACAACGGGGTGTGACCTTGCTAGGCCTCATTTTTGCCCAGTTCAAGATTGACCAGGAGATCGAAAACGCGCCAGACGAGGCCGAAGCGCGCCTTCTGGAAAACATGGATGCGCAGTTGAACGCTGACCTGAACCGGATCAAGATGAGCGGTGTTTCTAATGCGCTCACCGGGGCCGCCCTGGGGGGCGGCTATGGGCGGCGTGATGGGCGCGGTGGGCGGCGCCACCCTGGGGATGCAGGCAGGGGCCAATGTGTTTTCCTCCAACCTTGGCCAGACCCGGCCTGAGATCGGCAAGCAGCGCATCGCGGCTCGTGTGCCTTCGGACATGGCCTTTCCGCTGTGGGTCAAGCGCCTGCGGGAAGACAAAAGCGCCGAGCAACGCGCCAAAGCCGCCCGAGAATTGCAGGAACTCAATAACCCTTCGGTTTTGCCAGACCTGGCCGAAGCCTATTTTGCCGAGCAGCACGAGCCCGCGCGCCAGGTCATCGAAGGCGTGATCCGCATGATGTACCTGAACCTGCGCTATTGGGAGCTGGACCGCACGGGCGAAATTGACGCCGAGGTGCGCCGCCGCCTGGAGGCGCGTGGCAAGGCCATTGCGCCGCAGTTGCGGAGCACCACCACCGCTGCGGCGGTCGATGCCAAGCGTTCCACGCAGGAGTCCTCGGCGGAGGAGCTTGCGAAAATCCTGCGCGATGCCGAGATCAACCGCGCCAAGCGGCAACAAAAGCGCCGCTGAGCACCCTGGGGCGCAGCACCGCAGTAGCGCTGTGCCCCAGGTGCCCCTTTCCTTTCAACGAGAACCTTCTCAGCGCCGGGAACCCGCTGCTACACTCAAACGTCTTTCTTCCGTCCCTTGGGCATTTCTGGAGGAGGCAGCATGAAACCCTTGAGTGGCAAAGTTGCAGTGGTGACCGGGGCCACACGCGGCGCCGGGGCGGGGCATCGCCTGTATGCTGGGCGAGGCAGGCGCCACGGTCTATTGCACCGGGCGCAGCGTGCGCGGCGCTACCACGGACCCGGCCCGGCCCGAAACCATCCAGGACACCGCCGAGATGGTCACGCAGTACGGCGGGCAGGGCATCCCGACGCAGGTCGATTACCTGGACGAAGCGCAGGTGCGCGCCTTTTTTGAACGCGTGCAGGCGGAGCAAGGCGGCCTGGACCTGCTGGTGAACGACGTGTGGGGCGGCGATGCGTTGATTGAGTGGGGCAAGCGCTGCTGGGAAATGGACGTGCAACAGGGCTGGCGGATGTTCCAGACGGCGGTCCTCACGCACATCATCGCCAGCCGCTATGCGATCCCGTTGTTGCGGGCGCGCGGGCGCGGGCTGATCATCGAAGTGACGGATGGGGATACGCTGGACTATCGCGGCAGTTTTTTCTATGACCTGGCCAAGACGACTGTCATTCGGTTGGCGGTGGGGCAGGCCGCCGAACTGCGCGAAGATGGCATTGCGGCAGTGGCGTTGACGCCCGGCTTTTTGCGTTCGGAAGCCATGCTGGAGCACTTTGGCGTCACCGAAGCCAACTGGCGTGAGGGCGCCCAGCGCGACCCGCACTTCATCGCCTCTGAAACGCCCTTCTTTGTGGGCCGGGCAGCGGCGGCCCTGGCAGCAGACCCGCAAATCATGCAGAAGAGTGGCCAGGCGCTTAGCTCGTGGGGGCTTTCAGATGAATATGGCTTTGCGGACATCAACGGCGAGCGCCCGCACTGGGGCCGCTACTTTGCGGAGCATGTTCAGGGCAAAGCGCAGGGCTAAGGGGTAGGCGTGGGGACAACCTCGCGGTGTTCTGCCGCCAGGATCGTCGCAAAGTGACTGCGCAATTGCTGCTTGTCCGCTTCCGAGGCGCCGGGGCTGATGAGCAGCAGCGCATTCCCGAGGTGCGTCCCCGACCAGGCATTGCCCCAGTCCGGTGTATCGCGCAGTTCCAGCACGCTGTCCTGCGTAATGGAGGTGCTCGCGCGGTAGTTGGCCAGGGTGGGCGCCTGGGTGCGGATCAGGTATTCGCCCAGCAGGGTATCTAGGTTGGCGTAGCTGAGCACCAGCGCAGTATAGGTGTTGCCATCACGTCGCCAGCTAAAGCGGTAAGCATCCTGAAAGCGCCAGTTTTCAGCGGGGGGTGGGTCAAAGGGGGCAAAAAGCGGGTCTTTGCTCTCCATGGCAAAATTGGCGTGCACATGGGTCATCACGGTGAAGGCATCCGCACGCGGCAGGGTGACTGCGGAGGGCGGCTCCGCCAGGCGTGCTCCGGCGGCCAGGAGTACGACCGCCGCCCATAAGATCATCCCCAGGACCGTGAGCAAAATCGAGCGGCGGCTGAGAAAGCCGAGCGGGGTCCGCACCGGGCGCAACCAGTAATCCGGGCGCAGGGCCACCCCGGCCTGGGCTTC